>VGRA01000156.1 GCA_016875515.1 Deltaproteobacteria bacterium
CATCATGCAGGACAAGGGGATTGATCCCTCGTCCGTGAAGGGCTCCGGCCCAGGCGGCCGCATCCACAAGGAGGACGTGCTGGCGCACGGCACCGCGCCCGCCGCCCCCCCGGCCCCCGCCGCGGTCAAGGCGCCGTCCGGCCCCCGGTCCCGTGCGGACCTGGAGGAGCGCGTGAAGATGACCCCGCTGCGCAAGCGCGTGGCGGAGCGGCTGGTGCAGGTGCAGTCCACCGCGGCCATGCTCACCACCTTCAACGAGGTGGACATGAAGCCGGTCATGGACCTCCGCAAGCAGTACCAGGAGCTCTTCACCAAGAAGCACGGGGTGAAGCTGGGCTTCATGAGCCTGTTCGTTCGGGCGGTGATTGAGGCGCTGAAGGCCTACCCTGCGGTCAACGCGGAGATCAACGGCGACGAGGTCATCTTCAAGCACTACTACGACATCGGCGTGGCGGTGTCCGGCAGCCGGGGCCTCGTGGTCCCGGTGGTGAAGGACGCGGACACCCTGTCGCTGGCGGGGCTGGAGAAGAAGATTGCCGAGCTGGGCGAGAAGGGCCGCGCGGACAAGCTGACCCTGGCGGAGCTGCAGGGCGGCACCTTCACCATCACCAACGGCGGCATCTTCGGCAGCATGCTGTCCACCCCCATCCTCAACCCGCCGCAGACGGGCATCCTGGGGATGCACAACATCGTCGAGCGGGCGGTGGTGAAGAACGGGGAGATTGTCATCCGGCCGATCATGTACGTGGCCCTCACGTACGACCACCGCCTCATCGACGGGCGCGAGGCGGTCAGCTTCCTCGTGAAGGTGAAGGAGTGCCTCGAGGACCCGCAGCGGATGCTGCTGGAGGTCTGATAAGCCACCGGACTATGCGCATCCAAGCTTGGACCCTCCTCCTCTCCGCGGTCGCCGTCTGCGCCTGCGCGCCTGCCAACCCCTGCGCCACGGGCAACGGAGGCTGCAGCGTCAACGCCACCTGCACCGCGCAGGGCGAGACGGTCGCCTGCACCTGCAAGGCGGGCTTCACCGGTGACGGGCGCACCTGCGCGGACGTGGACGAGTGCGCCACCGCCAACGGTGGCTGCTCGGCCAACGCCACCTGCACCAACACCCCCGGCGGCCGCGCCTGCGGCTGCAAGCCTGGCTACGCAGGCAACGGCGACACCTGCGACGACGTGGACGAGTGCGCCACCGCCAACGGCGGGTGCTCGGCCAACGCCACCTGCACCAACGCCCCCGGCGGTCGCACCTGCGCGTGCAAGGCGGGCTACGCGGGCACCGGCCTCACCTGCGACGACGTGGACGAGTGCGCCACCGCCAACGGCGGGTGCTCGGCCAACGCCACCTGCAGCAACACCCCGGGCAGCCGCACCTGCACCTGCAAGGCCGGCTATGCCGGCAACGGCATCTCCTGTGACGACGTGAACGAGTGCCCCACCGCCCCGTGCGGCGCCTTCTCCTTGTGCGTCAACACCCCGGGCAGCTTCCGGTGCGACTGCGCCCAGGGCTTCACCCCGGACGGCGGCGCCTGCGAGGACGAGGACGAGTGCCTCTTCGTCAGGTGCACCGCCAACGCCGGGTGCGTCAACCAGCCCGGTGGCTACGAGTGCCGGTGCAACGCGGGCTACGGCCTCTCCGGCGGCGGCACCTGCACGCTCTTGGCGGAGGTACTGGTGGCGGGACTGCCGTCACTCGCGGACGGGCTCGCGCTGGACACGGCGCACGGCCGGCTGTTCGCCGCACTGGACGACGGGCGCGTGGTGGGCGTGCCGTTGGACGGGGGCAGCGTTTTCACGGTGGCAGCGCCCGCGGGCCCGTCCCCGTCGCTGCACGACATCGCCACCGACGGAGAGTTCGTGTACTGGGCAGATCCCCGCTACGGAGACGCCCTCGACGGTGGCATCTACGCCGCAGCGGCCAGCGGTGCGGGCGCACCCTGGCGTTTTGCCCCGTCCTTCACGCCCTTCGGCGTGCTGGTGGAGGGACAGTCGCTCTACTGGGCCCAGCAGGACGGGACCCTCTCCTCCGCCCAGCTCGCAGCCGCCTCCGGCGATGTCCCCGTCACTGCGGAGGTGATGCCGGGCTTCGGCTCCGGCAACTCCAACGGGCTGAAGGCCTACGTCCTGGCGGCCGCGGCGGGGGACCTCTACCTCGTCGACCACTGGGGTGGGCAGGTGGGCGTCATCTCCGCGTCGGGGGGCGGCAGCGCGCAGGCGATTGCCTCGGGGCTCCAGACCTTGTCGGCGCGGTCCATCACCGTGGGCACCGCCAACGGCCGCACCTACGTCTACTGGACGGTTCCCGGCTTCAACGCGCGCGAACTGTGGGGGTACGAGGTGCCGCTCGCGTCGGGCGTGTCGCCCGCGGCGGTGAAGCTGCTCACGGACCCCGGGCTCGCCCCCGCCACGTTCGACGCCGTCGCCGCGGACGGCGCGCACGTCTACTGGCTGTCCAACGGGCAGCTGCTGCGCCTCCCGGTGGAGGCCGTGTCCCTGGCGCAGGTGCCGCAGCCGGAGGTCGTCTACGCAGGCGGCGCGACATTCGATTCTCTCACCGCGCTCGCGCTGGACGCCACGCACGCCTACTTCGCCACCTCGGGCGGCCGCGAGGTGATGCGGGTGGCAAAATAGCGTGGGACGTCAGGGCCAGCGCACGTCCAGGCTGGCCCCGTAGAAGTCCACGCGGTTGTTGGGGCGGACCAGGTTCGCATTGCTGAGGTGGCGGAACACCCAGCCCACGCGGAGCCGCCCGCCTTCGTCTGAGAGGCCAATCCCAATCTCGTCCGAGAATTGCAAGCGCGTGGACTTGCGCCGCGTCCCCACGTCCGGCTCGGACAGGAAGGCAGGCCCCACCGCGAGCTGCAGGTCCAGCACCACGGGCCCCAGCGGCAGCACGTGCTGGACGCGCGGCAGCGCCGCCAGCTCCAGCGCGAAGTCCGCGCCGTCCCCGCTGCGCGCCGTCCAGTGGGCACCCACCAGCAGCGGGTCGAACCGCATCCCCAGCGGCCCCAGCCACCGGGGGTGCTCGCAGTCCACGAAGGACAGCCCGGCCGCGAACGCGGTCAGTTCCCGGTCCGAGAGCACCTGCACCTCGTACCCGGGGCGCGCGCGGCACTGGAAGTCCTCGTGCTGGAACGCGGCCAGCCCGTAGCTGGCGAGGCTCCCCCAGATGGCCGCGAGGAGCAGCGGCTTCTCCTGAGCCCGCGCAGGGGCGGGCCCGAGCAGCAGCCCCAGCACGCACAGCACGACGGCAGACCGCTTCACCGCAGGTGTCCCTGGAAGTACGCCCGCACGCGCGTGTACAGCCGCTCCGTCACGAGCGGGTCCGGCACCATGTGGGTGAAGTTGCCCAGCGGCAGGAAGTCATGCGGCTTGCCCGCGCGGAACAGCGCGTCGGACAGCTTCAGCGAGTGGAAGAAATAGACGTTGTCGTCCGCGGTGCCGTGGATGAGCAGCAGCGGCCGCTGCAGCTTCTGCGCCCGGGGCAGGAGCGAGCTGCGCGCATAGGCCGCCTTCGCCTCCGGCGGGACGCCCAGGTACCGCTCGGTGTAGTGCGTGTCGTAGTCCTCCCACTCCGTCACCGGCGCGCCGGCCACCGCCGCGTGGAAGGCGTCCCCGCGCTCCAGCACCGCCAGCGCGGACAGGTACCCGCCGAAACTCCAGCCGGTGACGCCCACGCGGGAGAGGTCCATCTCCGCGAAGGAGGCCGCGAGCGCCCGCACCGCCTCCACCTGGTCCTCCAGGATGGGCCCGGCGAAGTCCCCCCGGATGGCCCGCTCCCACGCCCGCCCGCGCCCCGGCGTCCCGCGCCCGTCCACCTTCACCACGATGAAGCCGCCGTCCGCGTACCACTGGGAGAGCAGCTGCTCGCGCAGCGTGCGGGTGACGTGGCGGTGGTGCGGCCCGCCGTAGGCGTCCACCAGCACCGGGTACTTCTTCCCCTTCTGGAAACCGGAGGGCAGCAGCACCGCCGTCCACGCGCCGCGGGGGCCGGCCTGCTGGAAGCGGATGTCCGGGCGCAAACCCGGCGTCTCCGCCACGGACGGGAGCTCCCCCACCCGCGTCCCGTCCGAACGGTGCACGGAGTACGCGGGCATGCTGCGCGGCGAGGTGTGCTCCACGACCAGCAGGGCGCCATCCTTCGAGGCAGACGCGTTCACCCAACCTTCCGGCTCCACGCCCTGCGGCACCACCGGGACAACCTTCCCGTCGGCGCCCGCGCGGAACAGCGCCTGCTGGGTGGGGTCCACCGAGCCGAGGAAGGTCAAGGTGTCCGCCTGTTCGTCCCACGCCACCAGGCGGGAGAAGCCCGCCGTGGGCGGGATTCGGGTTCGCAAGAGCATCCCACGCGCGTCCCGCTCCTCCACCTCCGGGGCGCCGTTGCGCTCGGTGAACCACAGGAAGCGCTTGCCGTCCGCGCTCCACCGCGGGAAGTCCTGCGCCAGGTTGAGCCACGCCTCGTCCCGCTCGGTGAGCAGCGCCGTGCAGGCCCCGGTGGCCGCGTCCACCGCGTAGAGCACCTCCTCCTGCTGCGCCCGGTCCTGCACCAGCACCGTGAGCGGCCCGCCCGCGGACCACTTCACGGTGGCCAGGTACGGGTAGCGCGCCCGGTCCCACTTCACCTCCACGGGCGTTCCGCCCGCCACCTTCCCCACGAAGAGCTTCACCTCTGCGTTGCGCTTGCCCGCGCGCGGATAGGGCACCACCTCGGGCGCGGCGTCCGGCTGCAGCGGGTCCACGGTGGCGAAGCGGTCCATGCCCTCGTGGGTGGTGTGCTGCCACGCCAGGTGCTTGCTGTCCGGGGACCACCAGTAGCCGGCGAAGCGGTCCATCTCCTCCTGCGCCACGAACTCGGCCAGCCCGTTGGGAGACCCGGACGTGCCGCCGCGGGTGAGCCGCCTCACCTTCCCGGTGCGGAACGCGTAGGCGTGCACGTCCCCGTCCCGGACGAAGGAGAGGTGCTGCCCGTCCGGGCTGAAGCGGGCGTCCAGCGCGCC
Organism: Deltaproteobacteria bacterium; assembly: GCA_016875515.1. Taxonomy (GTDB): domain Bacteria; phylum Myxococcota; class Myxococcia; order Myxococcales; family Myxococcaceae; genus VGRA01. The sequence continues at coordinate 4,998 of VGRA01000156.1, forward strand.
GGGCCCCGTCTCGAGCTTCGTCACCTTCCCGTCCGCGCGGGTGACGGCGTAGAGCGCGCCAGACAGCCCCACCACCGTGCGGGCGCCATCCGGGGACACCTGGAAGTGGGTGAAGCCACGGGCGCTGATGCGCTGCCGCTCCAGCTGGGCCTTCTCCGCGGCGGACAGCCCCTGCGCGGCCCCGGACAGCAGCGAGGCGGCATCCAGCAGCGGCTCTGCCTTCCCGGTGGCCAACTGGAAGCGGAAGAGCGCCTGCACGTTGCTGCGCGGCCCCGAGCGGAGGAACAGCACCTCCTGCCCGTCCGGGGTGATGGCCGGGCGCGCGGGGCGGCCGGCCAGGAAGCGCCGCGTCTCGGCGTAGTCGCGCAGGAAGGTGTCTGGGGGCATGGCGGGCGTGGAGGCCAACGCGGCGGCAAGGAGGAGGGTGTGCACGGGGGCGAGGCTCCGGGTAGAAGGCGGCCGCAGACTATCCCCCCGGAGACGCTCCCGATGAACCGCTTCCACGCCCCCCTCGCATTGGCCGCAGCCCTGGCCCTGTCCGCCTGCGGCAAGGGCAAGGACACCCTCCCCGACGCCGGCGGCCCCCCCACCTGGTACCAGGACGTCCAGCCGCTCGCGCAGGCGCACTGCCAGGGCTGCCACGTTGCGGGAGGCATTGGCCCGTTTGCGCTGACGACGTACGAGGAGGCGAAGCCGCGCGCCGGGATGATGGCCGCCTCGGTGCAGTCCCGCTCCATGCCGCCGTGGATGCCGGCCGAGACGTGCGGCCTCTCCGGAAAGCCCGCCCCCGCGTACAAGGACAGCCGCGCGCTCTCCGAGGCCGAGATTGCGGCGTTCGTGGCGTGGGCCGAGGCCGGCGCCCCGGAGGGGGACAAGGCCACGCAGGTGACGGTGGACGCGGGGATTCCCACGCTGGCGAACGCTTCCGCCACGCTGGAGCCCTCCGAGGACTTCATCCCTCCGTCCGACGCGGAGGGGGACGTGTACCGCTGCTTCCCGCTCGGGACGTTGCCGGACCTCACGGACGTCACCGCGCTGGAGGTCATCCCCGGCGTCCCGGCCCAGGTGCACCACGCCATCCTGTACGCGGGCAAGGCCTCCGAGGTGGCATCGCGGGACGCGGAGTCGCCGGGCATCGGGTGGCCCTGCTACGGCGGCCCGGACCTGCCCTCGGACGGGATGTTCGTGGGGGCATGGGCCCCGGGAACGCCGCCCACCGAGTACCCGGCCGGCACGGGCGTCCGCATCGGCTCCAACGGCTACGACACCTTCGTGATGCAGGTGCACTACAACCTGGCCAACGTGAACGGCATGGGGAAGCCGGACCGCACGAAGGTGAAGGTGCGGTACGCGGACCAGTTGGTGCCCCGGCCGGCGTACCTGGTGCCGGTGACGAAGCACAACTTCAGGATTCCCCCGGGGGCGGTCAA
>VGRA01000157.1 GCA_016875515.1 Deltaproteobacteria bacterium
CCAGCCACCGGGCGGGCCGCACGTCACGGCCCCGGCAAGCGGCCGCGCAAGTAGGATGGCGAACGCATGAAGACCTTCTTCGTGGTGAACCCGGAGAGCGCGGCGGGGAAGACGGGCCGGCGCTGGGCGCAGATCTCCGCAGAGCTGGGCAAGGCGGTGGGCCCCTTCGGCCACGGCTTCACCGAGCGGCCCGTGCACGCGGTGGAGCTGGCCCGGCGCGCGCTGCACGAGGGGTACGACTGCGTGGTGGCGGTGGGCGGGGATGGCACCGTCAACGAGGTGGTGAACGGCTTCTTCGAGGACGGCAACGCCATCAACCCGGCGGCCGCCCTGGGCGTACTGCCCGCGGGGACGGGCGGGGACTTCCGCCGCACCTTCGGGTGGGAGCTGGCGGTGCCGGAGGGGGCGCGGCGCCTGGCGCGGCCGGAGACGCGCCCGTTCGACGTGGGGCTGGTGGAGTACGTCACGCCCTCGGGAGAGAAGGCGCGGCGGTACTTCGCCAACATCTGCAGCTTCGGCGTGTCCGGGCTGGTGGACCGCGAGGTGGGACGGGCGAGCAAGTCGCTCGGGGGGCGGGCCGCCTTCTTCGTGGGGAGCACCCGGGCGCTCTTGCAGTACTCGGACCGGCCGGTGCGGCTGAAGCTGGACGGCGGCCCTGCGCAGGAGTTCCAGGTGACGACGGTGGCGGTTGCCAACGGCCGCTACTTCGGCGGGGGGATGTGCGTGGCCCCGGACGCGAATCCGTCCGACGCCCAGTTCGACGTGACGGTGTGGAGCGGCTTCGGCGTGACGGACTTCATCACCAAGAGCGCGTCCATCTACAGCGGCGAGCACGTGAAGCTGTCCGGCACGAAGCGGTTCCGCTGCAAGGTGCTGGAGGCGGAGAGCGCGGAGGAGGTGCTGCTGGACGTGGATGGCGAGCAGCCCGGTGCGCTGCCGTGCCGCGTCTCGCTCCTGCCCTCGGCCATCCGGTTGAAGGGATGAGCCGCCTTCGGCTGGCGGTGGCATGGGCAGGCCTGCTCGGGGCGGCCGGGTGCAGCAAGGCGGCGGCGCCGGCGGCCTCTCCCGGTTGCGAGGCACTGGGCGTCCGGACGGGGGAGGGCGGAGCCAACACCCACGTCCCCTCGTGCGAGGACGCAGCCGCCTGCGGCAACGGGCAGAACCCGCCCACCGGGGGGCCGCACTGCGGGACGTGGATGGCATGCGGCGCCTTCCCGGGCGCCGGGGCGGCAGAGGCCTGCCAGTGGGTGCACAACCTGGAGCACGGCCACCTGGTGCTGCTCTACAACTGCCCGGCGGGGTGCACGGAGGAACTGGCCGCGCTGGAGGCGTTCCGCAAGGACGTTCCAGCCGGCGTCAACGGCGTCCCGCGCGCGCTGCTCGTTCCCTGGCCCACGCTGCCCGGGAAGGTGGGAGCGGTGGTGTGGGGGACGTCCTGGGTGGGGAACGCGGTGGACGAGGCGGCGCTGCGCTGCGTGCTGGGCGCGCAGGACGACGCGGCCCCGGAGCCGGGGCTCGGCTGCGCCGCCGGTATGTAGGGCGGCGCAGGCCTCAAGGCAGGGGGCAGGGCGTGTCGTCGCACACCTGCTGGCCCGGCGGCGGGAGGTTGGACTGCGAGCAGCCGGCGAGATCCTGGAAGGTGTTGCCCGCCCGGAAGTCCACGTCCGTCCCGCGCCAGCCGCGGTACACGCCGCAGCCCGGCCCGTGGGCGATGCGCGTGTCCGTGACCACCTGGCTCACGCCCAGGTATCCCTCGAGGAACAAGATGACGGAGCAGTCCGCGTCGTAGTTGGTGGCTGACGGGCCCGCCTTGCACACGCCGGTGGTGACGCTCTCGCCCCCGGCGTACTAGGCGCCCGCCTGGGCCACGCGGGACGAGGGGTGGACGGCCCTGGAGAAGTACAGCCCCTGCCAGTCACCGGCCGAGGGCACGGCCTCCGCCGAGGTGAACGTCACGGGCCCGGCCGCGGTGCCCTGCACCACGAGCGCGCCCTGGGGCACCCAGTTGCCGTCCCGCAGCGCCCCGCGCACGAGCACCTGCCGTCCACCGCCCCCCCCTCTCGAAGCGGAGCGTGACGCCCGCCTCCACGGTGAGGGTGGCCTCGGGGGACTCGGGCCGGCTGTCCCCCACCTCGATGATCCCCGCCACGCGGTAGGGGACGCCGAGGTCTCGGTGCGTGACCTGGGAGAGGACCGGCCGGGCGTTGTCATACGCGGCGGGCCCCAGGGACTGCAGGAGCACCTCGTTCCGCGCGTTGCCGGTGGAGGCGCCGCGCGGAAGCCCGTCCGCGAGGTCTACCCCCGCGCAGAGCGGGAAGGCGCCCGAGCCGGTCACGGTGAGCCCGTCCGAGCCGGGGATTAAGCGCGCGCCCACCAGCGCCACGCCGAGCCCGGTGGAGCCCTTCACCTCGAGCACCGCCCCCTCCTCGACCGTGAGGCTGACGTCCGGTCCCAAGCGGACCTCCGCGCAGCCGGTCACCGTCAGGGTGGCACCGGCGCCAGACAGGGTGAGCCCCTGCGGCACCTCGTGGATGCCGCGCCCCCACGTCTCGCCGGCGGCCAGCTGCGCGTGCACCACCGGCACCTCCCCGGAGAGATCGCAGGTTGGTGCAGGTGCGTCGCAACGCGCGAGCAGGGAGAGGAGGGCAGGGACCAGCGCGGCGCCGCGGGCAAGAGCTTGGGAGGGCATGGAGAGGAACACCCTGCTCCCGGCCGGGCCACTCCTTCGAAGCGAAGCGCTCCAGGCACAGGCGCAGCTGGTCGCGGACGTCACGGAAGCGTGCGCGCAGCACCTCGTCGGGCAGCGGCGTGGGGCTGGCCGGATCCGTCAGCGGCCTGTGCAGTCGCCGGGCCTTCCCGAGGAACGCCGGGCAGACCTCCTCGGCGCACAGGGTGATGACCGTGTCCTCCGTGGCGGGGTCGATTTCCTGCCCGGACTTTGAGCGGTGGGTGGAGAGATCAATCCCCAGCTCCGCCATCACCTTCACCGCGCAGGGGTTGACCCGGGACGGTTGGCTTCCGGCGCTCTGCACGCGCGCCCGCCCTCCCAGCAGCTGCCGCGCGAGCCCCTCGGCCATCTGGCTGCGCGCGGAGTTGGCCACGCAGAGGAAGAGCAGGCCCGGGGGGCTCACGCTGCCTTTGGCGTGGGGCCGCAGGTGAAGCGCCCGCGGGCCTACTGCGCCACGTGCACCAGCCCCACCAGCACGGGCACCTCCACCAGCGGGCCGATGGCGGCGGCGAAGGCGGCGCCGTGGTGGATGCCGAAGCTGTCCACGGCCACGGCAATGGCCGGCTCGAAGTTGTTTTACGCCGCGGTGAAGCAGAGCGTGGCGGTGTGCCCGTAACCCGCGTCCAGCTTCCACCCCATGAGGAACGAGACGGAGAACATCAGCAGGCAGGAGGCGAGCAGCGGCACGGCTATCTGCAGCACGTCCAGCGGCAGCTGCAGGAGCGTCTCCCCTTCAGCGAGAACATGACGACGATGGTGAACAGCAGCGCCACGAGCGTCAGCGGGGCCGTGCGGGGGACGAACCGCTGCTCGAACCAGTACCGTCCCTCACGGGCCAGCAGCGCGCGGCGGGTACATCCTCAGCACCAGCCCCACCGCGATGGGGAGCGACGTGCTCCCCACGCTCATCCGGTCCAGCGCCGCGGGAATGCCGGGGAAGAGCCGCCCCACCGCCCACCCCCGCCGCCATGGCGGTGAAGATCCACAGCGTCAGGTACCGGTCCAGGAACGACAGGCGCTTTTCGGTCATGGCGACCGCCCGCCTGGCACGTCACGTCAGCCAGAAGTACGCAGACGCCACGAGCGACCGCTTCTCCGTCATCTTGGCCTTTGCCTGCAGCGCGGTGAGCTGGCGATCCTTCTGCGCGTACTTGAGGTCTTCGTCGTTGCGCAGGGCGTTCAGCTTGCGGCGGTACTCCCGCTCCAGCTTCTCCGCGGCGGCGCGGGCCTTGAGGCGCTCGGAAGGGTCCTCCTGGTGGAGCACCTCCTTGCGCGCGCGCTCCCACTCCTTGCGCGCCTTCTCCAGCTTTTGGCGGCCTTCCAGCAGGCAGTCCTCGGTGAAGCGATCCGACCGGTCCCGGGCGAGGTCCATCTCCAGCAGGTTCTTGCGCTCGGCGGCGCGCAGCAGCTCGTCCTTGGCGGCCACGAGCGACTGCTCCTGCCAGAGCGAGACGGAGATGGGGGCCGGGGTGCGGCCGCGGGCCTCGCGCGCGGGCAGCTTCACGAAGTGCTCGCCCTCCTGCAGCGGCAGGGCGCGGAAGGTTCCGTCCCGCTCCTTCACCAGCACCAGGTGCGCAATCCGCTCCTCCGGCTTGAGCCCACCCAGCTCGAACTTGTAGGCGAACCACCAGCCCTCGGTGGCGCCCAGCCGCGCCAGCTTGGAGGGCAACGCCGAGGCGTCCAGCGCCAGGTAGGAGACCGCCTCGGCCGGCAGTTCCTTCAGTGCGCCGGCGGCGCGGGCCACATCCTTGCGGCTGCCCTCGCCGTCCCTGCCCAGCACGGAGCCGGCGAGCGCCCGGGCGCTGGCCTTCCGCTTCTCCATTGCGGCCCTGGCCTGCTCGCCCGCCATGCGGAGGCGGCGGCGCACGTCCCCGTCGAACCGCTCCGTCAGGAGCGAGCGGGCCTCCGTCATCCGCTGGCTGATGCGGCGCTCGAGGTCCGCGCGCAGCGCGTCGAACGCGGCGGCGATCTCCTCCGGCTTGCGGCAGGACTGGTAGATGTCCAGCACCCGCTTCTCGAAGTCCACGCCGGACTCGAGCGCGCCGAGGATCTCGTCCGAGGCGCCGAACACGCCGTCGAACAGGTTGAGCTTCTTCTCCAGCAGCTCGTACAGCCGCGCGTCCGCGGCGTTCTGCCGGTTGAGGAAGTTGATGACCAGCACGTCCCGCTGCTGGCCATACCGGTGGCAGCGGCCAATGCGCTGCTCCAGCCGCTGCGGGTTCCACGGCAGGTCGTAGTTGACCAGCAGGTTGCAGAACTGGAGGTTGAGCCCTTCCGCGCCCGCCTCCGTGGAGAGGAGGATCTGCGACGTGTGGCGGAAGTCCTCCACCAGCGCGCGGCGCTCCTCCGGGGTGCCCGCGTCACCGGACAGGACGCTGACGCGCCCCTTGAAGCCGTGGTCGGAAAGCAGGCGGAAGAGGTACTCCTGCGTGCGGCGGCTCTCGGTGAAGATGACCGCCTTCTCCGGCCACTGGTGCGTGCGCGCCACGGTGAAGATGCGGTCCAGCGCCCGCTTGAGCGCCTCGCCCTTGGCATTGACCGTGATCTTGTCCGCCATGCCGGCGTAGCGGCGCAGCTCCCACACCTCGTTCTGCAGCGCGGCCAGGGACCCGGGCGCAGACTCCTTCGCCACGTCGTCCGACCACTCCTCCGCCTCCTCCGCGTACTGCGCCAGCTCCTCGGGCGTGTACAGCAACTGCGAGGCCTGCTGGCCAAGCTTCGCCGCGTGCAGCTTGCGCTCCAGGGACTCGGAGAGCTTCCGCAGCGTGGGGGCAATGGCGTAGGTGGAGGAGGCGAGCAGCTTGCGGTAGCAGAGCGTGAGCAGCGTCTTCTTGCCCGGCTCGATGGCCGCCACCTCGCTGCGGCGGAGGTACTCAGACACCAGGTCGTAGAGCGCCTGCTCGTCCGCGGACGGCGCGAAGTCCTCCACGATGGAACGCCGGTTGGTGTACCGGACGTACTCGCGCACCTGCCTTCGCAGCGTGCGGTGCACCACCGGGGCGAGCCGCTCCTTGAGCTCCACCGCCGCGGACTCGTCCAGCGAGCCCTCCTCCGCGACCGTGTAGCGGCTCCGGAACGCCGCCTCGGGCCCCAGGATCTGCTCGTCCAGCAGCTGCACCAGCCCGTACAGCTCCATCAGGTCGTTCTGCAGCGGGGTGGCGGTCAGCAGGATCTTCGGGACCCCTTTGAGCCCCTGCTTCAGCGCCTTGCCCTGCTTGTGGGTGGGCTTCCACGCGTTGCGGAGCCGGTGCGCCTCGTCAATGACTACGACGTCCCAGGGGATCTGCGCGAGCAACTCCGGGCGGTTCGCCCCGAACGGGTGCGAGCAGATGACGGGCACGGTGCGGTCGAACACGTTGCCGGTGGCGCGCACCGAGCGGCCGTCCACAACCACGGAGTCCAGGTCGAACTTCTCGAGCAGTTCGCCCTGCCACTGTGCGCGCAGCGTGGCCGGTGCGAGGATGAGGATGCGTTTCTTCCCCTCTGCCATCAACTGGGCAACGACCAGGCCCGCCTCAATGGTCTTCCCCAGCCCCACCTCGTCCGCGAGCATGCAGCCGCCGCGGGGCAGGGACTCCAGCGCGAAGGCCGCCGCCTCCAGTTGGTGCGGGTTGAGGTCCACCTTCGCCTCGCCGAGCGTGGTGGCCAGGCGCGCGGTGGAGTCCGCGCTCCTCGCGGTCAACTCCTCCGC
>VGRA01000158.1 GCA_016875515.1 Deltaproteobacteria bacterium
CCGCGCCGTCCCCCGCAATGGCGAGACCGAGTTCTACGTGAGGAAGGTGCTCGCCGCGTGGGAGCGCTTCAAGCCGCGCCCGCTCAACGACGACTCCCGCGCCCGCAAGCTGCGCCCCGAGCGGATCGCCGAACGCACCGTCGCCTCACCCGCGGGCGGGCGTGAGCGCGCGGACTGACACCACGAGCGCGCCGGTGAGCGCCGTGCCCACCAGTTGGTGCGCCAGCCCCAGCGGCAGCAGGTAGCCCTGCGGTGCGTAGAGCACGGTCAGCACTCCCAGCAGCACCTGGACCAGGGCCAGCCCCGCCACCGCGTGCCGCTCCCCCCCCAGCAACCCGCGCGCCTTCCACCACCACGCCCCCAGCGCCACCAGCAGCGCGTAGGCGAGGGTCCGGTGGACGAAGTGCACCGAGAGCGGCTCGTTCCACGGCGCCTCCTGCCCCAGCGTGGCGGGTATCCACTGGCCGTTGATGGTGGGCCACGAGGGGGCCACCAGCGCCGCCTTCAGCCCCGCCATGAACGCCCCCCACGCCAGCTGCACCGCCATCACGCCAAGCAGCGCCCACGTGAAGCGCCGCAGCCCCGGCGCCTCCGCCGTCCGCGCCGGCCAGCGCAGCGCGGCCCCCTGCCACAGGAGCGCCGCCAGCAGCCCCACCGCGGCCAGGTAGTGCGCCGCCAACCGCAGGTGGCTCACGTACACCAGGGTGGACAACCCGCTCATCACCATGAACCAGCCAAGCGCCCCCTGCGCCCCACCCAGCCCCAACCGCCACAGCATCCGCCCGGTCAGCCCCCCCAGCAACCCCCGCCTCCAGAACACCAGCGCGGGCACAGCAAAGAAGAGCCCCAGCATGCGGCCCCACAGGCGGTGGAACCACTCCCAGAAGTAGATGAACTTAAACTCCTCCAGCGTGAGGTGGCTCTTCAGATGAAGGTACTGGGGCAGCTGCTGGTACTGGAGAAACGCCTCGTTCCAGCCCGGCTCGGACGTGGGGGGGATGACGCCCAGCAGGGGCTTCCACTCGGTGATGGAGAGCCCCGAGTCGGTCAGGCGGGTGATGCCGCCAATGGCCACCTGGACGAGCACGGCGGCGGCCACGAGCAGCAGCCAGGTGCCCACGGGCTTGCGGGAGACGGATGCGTCCATGCAGGTCGTTCCTGTAACGCCGCCGCGCCCGCCGTGCGAGCGGGAAGCGCTCGGCCGTCCCCGTGCCGGTGGTGCATCCTTGCAGGCTCGCCCCGCGTGAAATCGGTTCTCGTCCGAGCCCTGCATCATGTAGGGTTTTCGTCTCCTATGCATTTTGCTCGCGCTTCTGGTTCAAAATATCGCTGGTCGAAGGCCCTCGCTGGGCTGGAGGCTGCATCCTTGGAGAAGTTCCGCGGTCCCCGGACGTGGTTCCCGGCGGGCGAGTTCGTCTTCGCCGTGGTGGAGGGCAAGTCCGCCGTGCTGGAGCTGGGCGGCACGCGCACGCCCGTCTGGGCGGACCACGTGCTGCTGCTCGCCCCCGGTCAGGCCTTCACGCTCGAGGGCGGCCCGCTGCAGCTGTCCACCGTGTCCGTGGACGGCAAGCTGCTCCGCAAGGCGGGGGGCGCAGTGAAGGGCTTCGCGGTGCCAGCGGTGGAGGACGGCGTCCTGCGCAAGGCGGTGCTGAAGCTGCACGCGGCGGTGCTGGCGGGCAAGGGCGTGGCCGAGCAGCGCGCGCTGCTGGAGGCGGTGGCCGGCCGGGCGGCGAGGCACGCCGGGGCGGGGGCTTCCTCCCGCGGCACCATGGGCAAGGTGCTCGTGCAGCTGGAGAAGCGGAGCGCGCAGGGCGTGTCGCTCGAGGCGCTCGCCCGGCCCGTGGGTCTGAGCGTGTTCCAGTTGGTGCGCGCCTTCTCCCGAGAGCACGGCATCACCCCGCACGCCCTCCTGGTGCAACTGCGCGTGCAGGAGGCCCGACGGCTCCTGCGCTCGGGGGCGCGCACCCACGAGGCGGCGAAGCAAGCCGGCTTTGCGGATCCGTCCCACCTGGTGCGTCACTTCAAGAGGCTGATGCTGGTAACCCCGGGGGCCTACGCCCGCGCGGGCGAGCCGGCGGCTCAATAACCGCCCTTGCCTCCAGGGGGCATCTCCGGTACGACGCCGCTCCGCTGCACGCGCCCGTAGCTCAGCTGGATAGAGCGTCGGTCTCCGAAGCCGAAGGCCACTGGTTCGAATCCAGTCGGGCGCACTCGGAAGGGCCTGGAGTCCCGGGGACGCGCGCCCCGGACTCCGGGCCCCTCGTCTTCCGGCTGGGACGCTCAGCCCCGCCTCAGCGCCTCCTCCAGGTCCCTGCGCAGGCGCGCCTCGTCCACGGGCTTCTCCTGCCCGAGGGCCGCGGCCAGGGCTCGGACCCGGCGCGTGGCGTCCAACGCCTCGTCCCAGCGCGCCGGCAGCCCCGGGTGTTGCCGGAGCGCGGCGAGCGCCTCGGCGCGGCGCGCCTCCAGCGTCTCCTGCAACCGCTGGACGAGCGGGCCCAGGGCGAACCCAGGCAGGTAGCCGTGGGTGTTCTCGTGGAGCGCGCGGGCGGCCACCTCCAGCGCGGCGAGCCGCTCGGGGCTGGGGGCGTCCCGTGCCTGCAGCCACGTTGCGTCGTAGGCGGCCTGCAGGCCGGGACGCTTCTTCCGCGCCGCGGCGTCGAGCGCGAAGGTGATGCCCGCCGGGAGGGAGGCCGCGGCCACGATGAGGCGCATGGGCACGGGAAGCGTCAGCGCAGGCCGCCGCACCGTGTCAACGCCCCCCGGAAAATCCTGCGGGCAGGGGACCGCTGCCGCGCAGCCCTTGCGGGCCCGGGAGGCCTGCCCCGCTTCATCTCTTGTCCGGCACACGCATTGGTGCGCCGCAAGCAGATCTCCCGGGCATGTCCAAGCACATCCCCGGCATCCAGCGCTAAACGTCCACGGCCCCCCACACGGTGGGGCCGAAGCAGTCCATCTCCACGGCGAAGGAGTTGATGACGAAACACGAGGTCCGCCACCTCCCGGTGCTGGACGGTGCGCGGCCGGTGGGCCTGGTGAGCGCCCGCGACGTCGCGGTGGTGGAGGGGTTGGCCGGCGCGGATCCCAGGGCCTTGGCGGTGGAGGACGTGATGACGCAGGTCCCCTACGTCGCCGGGCCGGACGCGCCGCTGGACGAGGTGTGCCGCGAGATGGCCCGCCACAAGTACGGCTCCGCGCTCGTGGTCCAGAACCAGAAGTGCGCGGGCATCTTCACCACGGTGGACGCGTGCCAGGCCCTGGCGGACCTGCTCTACGGCCGGCTCGCGGGCTGAGCCGGTTCAGCCCTCACTGGCAGGAGCGGGCGCTCCCGCCGGGGCGCTCGCGCACTGCGCCGCGCCGTCCGCGTGGGGCAGCGCGCAGTTCTTGACGTTGGCGGCGGTGGAGCAGGACTTCGTCCCGCGCACCTTGCAGCCCTTCTTCGCGCAGGCCTTGCGCGCGTCCGAGGTGTCCTTGCTCCCGTAGCGGCACTGCTCCCCGCACGTGCTCCCGCGCTGACAGATGTAGCAGCCTTCGGAGGCCTCCACCGGGGCGGGGAGCATCAGCGTGGTGAGGCTGGTGAGGGCAAGGGCTTGCAGCAGGTGGCGCATGGCGGCTCCGGGGTGGGGGAAGAAGGGCTCCACCCGCGCAGCCCATCCCGGAAGGAGCCCCCTCAGCGCGGGCGCTCCGGGAAGAGCCCGAAGCAGCGGAATGCGTGGACCTGGTGCGGCCCCAATCCCAGGAGCCGGTGCGCCCGCCCGGCCAGCGCCGGGGTCAGCACCTCCACCGCGGCATCCTGGAAGTCGCGCACGCGGGAGAAGTCCACCACCAGCTCCGGTGCATGCAGCGCCTAAAGGGAGGCGCGCAGCTGGGCGGCGGTGGTGGCGTCCTGCGTGCCCTCCACCTCGGCGGTGAGGGCGGGAGCGGAGGCCTCCTGGGAGGCTTCTTGATGGATGCGGAGGGTGGGCGGTATGGGTGCCCTCCCTCTCCCACGGGGCGGCACCAGGCCGGCAGGGGCCTCTGGGCCCCAGCGTTGGCCGCGCCACGCAGGCGGGTTACCGCGTTGGGCACCGCACGGCGGGGGTATCCGGGGGACGGTCAGGCGGCCCGGCGCACGTCGTCCGCGGCCAGGGCCGTATCGTCGCTTTCCGGCGGCAACAGCACCGAGCCGGTGGTGACGCGCAGGCGGTTGCCGCGCCAGTTCACCCGCCGGCTGAACAGCCCGTTCAGCCACGCCCCGAACAGCAGCACGTCCTTCAACGGGACGCTGGCGAGCGCCCACAGCCCCACGGGCTCCGTGCGCAAGAGCTTGGTGCAGGCCAGGTCGATGAATGCCTTGAGCAGCAACACCGCGGCGAACACCACGGCCCCGGGCACGGACGGCTGCAGCGCGAGCCCGAGCGCCGCGAGCGGCATGGGGTTCATCAGTGACTGGGCCAGGTAGGTGAGGGGCGAGATGGCGGTGCGGTGGATGACGCTCCAGCGCACGTAGCGCGCGAGGAAATCCCTCACGCCCTTGTCACGGGAGAGGTTGAGAACCGGCTGCTGGGCCACGTAGATGCCCGCCCTGCGCTCCATCATCTTCACGCCGATGACGTAGTCCTCGGCGAGGATGTTGACGAAGGCCCGGAACCCGCCCAGCGCCTGCAGCGCAGGCCGGCGCAGCGCCATGGACTTGCCCACCACCAGGAATTTCCCGGACGCCGCGGGGGCGGCCACCATCCCCGCACCCACGCACGAGGCCAGGTGCACGTTGTCCAGGAGCGAGCCGAGCGTCTGCTCGCCCACGCCCACCACCGGGCTGGTGAAGCACATCACGGCTGGGTCCTCGAAGGCGGCCGCCATCTCCCGCAGGTAGCCGGCCGGGACGCGGGTGTTGGAGTCGCTCACCACCAGGATGTCATGGCGGGCGGCCTCCTCCAGCGTCACCAGTTGGTTGACCTTGGGGTTGTACCCGGGCGTGCCGCGCTGCAGGTGAAGCTGGAAGCGGTCGGGCCAGGTGGCCACCGCCTGCTCGGCGAGCGGGAAGGCCGGGTCGTTTCGGTCCTTCACCCCGAGCAGGACCTCGTACACGGGGTAGTCCAGCGCGGCGAAGTTCTCCAGGTTGCCCAAGAGATCGTCGTCCCGCCCGCACAGGGGCTTGAGGATGGAGATGCCCGGCGTGGTGGACGGGACGGGCGGGGCCTTCTTCCGGCTGCGGAGCAGCAGCGCCCACTGCAGCAGCACGGCGAAGCAGCCGACCACGGCGGCGAGGAAGCAGATCTGGGAGAAGACGGGCAACACGGGGGCCGGTCCTACACCGAGTGGTGTGTCCCCGGAAGGGGTGGGGCGTCATCCCCGTCACACACCAGCCTACCTGCCGGGCTCAAGGTGCGTCGCGCAGTCGGAAAGGACGCACCTTGAGCTGATCCCGGGCGATCAACGCGGCATGGGCAAGCGAGGAGTCCGGACGAAAGAGCCGCAGCGGGACCAGGGATGGCTGTTCGTGCCTGCGCCGGAGGTTGGGCCGGAGCACCCGGTGAGGCTGGTGGCGGCGGCGGTGGAGCGGCTGGACCTCGGGGACTTCCTGCGGCTCGTCGACGCGCTCGCGTAGGCGTCGCGGGCCACGCGGCGCATCCCTCACGCAGCCCCCGCCGGGCCGAACGTCTCACCGCCGCAAGCGGCAACGGGGCGCCTGCAGCGTGGGCACCCCCGTCGACCGTCTGGAACTGATCCACGCCCGTCTCAGCGAGCGATTGCGCGGCTGCTCTTCAGCCCTCCTCGGGCGTAGGGAAGGCGGGCATGGGGACGGTGGCGTCGTCGGCCGGCTCGGGCACCTCGGCCAGCCCCGAGCCCGGCGGCAGGGACGCCATGGGCACGGTGGCGTCCAGCACCGGCTCCTGCTCCGAGGTGGGCAGGGCCGATTGGGAGAGCGTCTCGCCGATGCGGGGGAACCCCCCCGAGGGCTTGAGGAAGTGCGAGGACTGGGGCGGGAGGCCCGAGTGACGCCGCGCCGCCTCGGCCAGCTCCGCGTGGTGGCGGTACCGGCACTCGAGCATCTTGTGGATGAGCAGCGGGGCCCCCGGCACCATCCTGGCCTGCAGTCCCTGGGTGGCCTTCTTCACCGAGTAGCGGACGCGGCGGATTTGCACGCGCCAGCCCCTCGGGGTCCAGCTGAACAGCCCCCACGCCGGCCGGAGGTCCCCGTCCCTTGGGATGCCCGCCGAGGCCACGTCCGCTATCAGCATCCGCCCCAGCTTGCGGCGGTAGGGGAAGTGCAGGTGACCGAACGCCACCGCCGCGGCGTCCACATGCTGGAAGAAGCGCTGCAGCGTGCGCTCGTCCAGCGTGGGATCCAGCGACTCCTCCAGGTTGCGCGGGTTGGCGTGGCACACGAAGAGCTCCTGCCCCTTGCGCGGCGCGTACCGCACA
>VGRA01000159.1 GCA_016875515.1 Deltaproteobacteria bacterium
TGAACCTCCTCCGGCCGCTCGTGCTCTGTTGCCTGCTGCTCTCCTTTCCCGCCCGGGCGGAGAAGGCAGCAACAGGCGCTCCCGCCCCGGCGCCGTCTGCGCCGCTCATGCCGCGCCTCTCCTGGTCCCCGTCCTGGGCCCGCGCCTCGTGGCACGACACCTGGTTCATGGCCCCCGCAGCGGCCGTGGCCGGGGTGTCCCTCTTCACCGCTCGGCAGGGCAACTTCCCCTCCGGCCCCGCCCTGTTCGACGAGGCGCTTCGGCCAGCGGTGCGCCCCTCCACGCTGGAGCAGCGGCTGCGGCTGCGGGCGCTGAGCGACGTGACGCTGGGGGCCACCATGGCCTGGCCGGTGGTGGTGGACGCGCTGCTGCTCGCAGGCTGGGCCCACGGCAGCCCGGACGTGGCGCTGCAGCTGGCCCTCTCAGACGTGGAGGCGGTGGCCTTTGCCGTGTCCGTGCAGTTCGCCACAGCGGCGTGGGTGGGGCGCGAGCGGCCCTATGGCAGCCTGTGCCGCGAGGGCGGGGAGCTGGACCCGGCAAGCCACGACTGCAGCAGCACCTTCGCCCGCTACCGCAGCTTCTTCAGCGGGCATGCCACCGCGGCCTTTGCGTCTGCCGGGCTCGTGTGCGCCCACAACGCCCACCTGCCGCTGTACGGCAGCCGGGCGGGCGGGGCGGCTGCCTGCGCCGGGGCGGTGACGCTGGCGCTCGCCACCGCCACGCTGCGCGTCTCCGGGGACCAGCACTGGCCCACGGACGTGCTCACGGGGGCGGCCTGGGGGTTCAGCGTGGGGATGGCCCTGCCGCTCCTCACCCGGTACCTGGTGCCTTTCAAGCCCCCCGTGGACGTGTACGCGGACGGGGCCGGGGCCGGCATCCGGGGGAAATTCTAGGGTGGATGGGTTGGCCGCACTCGGACAATGTGGTACCTGCCGCGCTCGACGCCTGCGTGCGCGGGCGCGCGCCATCTGGTGAGCGGGGGGAGGACACGCCATGAAGGAACGACGCAAATCCCGGCGCTACGGCCGCCGGCTGCAGGTGCGCTTCGGCGAGGCTGGTTTCGAGCACACCGGATTCACCCAGGACGTGTCTGCCACGGGCATGTTCGTGGTGTCTGCCAAGCTGCCGGAGCTGGGGCGGCGGGTGCACCTGCAGGTGCAGGTGACGCCGTCCCAGCAGGTGCACTTCGAGGGGATGGTGCAGCGCCACAAGCAGTCCCCGCGGGCGCTGCAAGCGTATGCGAAGAACGGCTTCGGGGTGCGCTTCCTGGAGCTTGAGGAGCTGGTGGGGGACATCCTGCCCAAGCTGTCCGAGGCGCCGCTGGAGCTGGAGGTGGCCACCGCGGACGAGGCCCGGGGGCTGGTCTCCTCCCAGCTGCGCCATGGGGGGCTGTTCGTGCCGGCCCCCGCGGTGAAGGCGGAGCGGGACGAGGCGCTCACCGTGGTGCTGAAGCTTTCCTTCGCGGACGCCGAGGTGGTGCTGGACGGCCGCGTGATGCAGCTGATGCCCGGGGCGGGCGTGGCGCTGCAGCTGGAGCGCGCCGCCGAGGCCGTGGCCGCCGTGGAGGGGCTGCTTCCCTGACCGGGCCGTCGGACGTGGAGGGCAGCGGCGGCTCCCGCATCTCCGGTGGATCGGTGGCCAGCCACTCGTCGAACGCCTCCCGGACGATGAGCAGCTGGCGAATGATCTCCAGGTGGTCGCGGTCCTTGGGCCGGTCCGCGGCGCGCTTGGACGCGATGACGTCGTCGAAGCTCGCGAGCCAGACCGAGACGTTTCCCAACGAGAAGCGCTCTGCGCGGGACTTCACCGCGTCGAAGGTCAGCCCGCCGGACAACCGGCCGAAGGTGAAGTCCACGGGGACCGGACCATCCGGAGCAGTGACGACGTTTGACAGCTCGGAGGACGGAACCGGGAACTGCCGAGCAACTCGCCGACCTTTCGAATCTTCCTCCGGTTGAGCGGCGCGTCCCGGACGAGCAGGTCCAGGTCCAACGTCAGCAGCGGCGCCATGTGGAAGATGGCCGCGGTGCATCCCACGACCACCTCCTCGAGCAGAGCCTCTGCCCGGGCCTCGGCCACGCGGCGCACCCGGTCCAGGTCAGTAAATATAGCCGCGCCCAGATGGATTCTTCCTCAGGTAGACGGGGAGCCGCTCGAGCGGCTGCAACATGGCGCTCAGGATGGTCCCCCGGTCCCAGGGGTCTACCCCTCTCGTCTTGAGCTCGGACTCGGAGGCGAAGGCGTTGAAAGCCAACAACCGCTGGGAAAGCTCCTCGGGAACGAACGGCCTCTCCTCCAACGTCGGCCTGCGGTAGCTGCGCCACTTGCGGTGTCGCGCCTGTGCCATGACACACACAGGCTACCGCCTCCCCCCGACATCCGCCCGGCCTACGCCCCGCGGTACACCCACTCGTAGGCCCGGGCGGAGCGCTCCCAGCTGAAGTCCTGGGCCATGCCGCGCCGTCGCACCGCGTCCAGCCCCGGGGAATGGAACAGCCCCAGGGCCCGCTCCAGCGCGTGCCACAGTGCCCCGCCGGAATACTCCCGGAAGACGATGCCGGTGCCCTGCCCCTCCTCGGACAGGTCCACCACCGTGTCCGCAAGGCCTCCCACCGCGCGCACCACCGGCACCGTGCCGTAGGCTTGCGAGTACAGCTGGTTCAGCCCGCACGGCTCGAAGCGGCTGGGCATCAGGAAGAAGTCCCCGGCCGCCTCCAGCCGGTGTGCCAGGGCCTCCGCGTACCCCACGCGCATCCCCATCTTCCGCGGGAAGCGCGCAGCCAGGTGCACAAGCCGCTCCTCCATCCAGTACTCCCCGGTGCCCAGCCCCAGCACGCGCACGTCGTGGTGCTGGAGCAACCCCTCGAGCGCGGGCAGCAGCAGGTCCATCCCCTTCTGCTCCGCCAGCCGGGTGACGAAGACGAACAGCGGCGCCCCCGGGGCAGGCGCCAGCCCGAACTCCGCCAGCGCCGCCGCCTTGCACGCCGCCTTCCCGGAGAGGTCCGCGGCCGAGTAGCTCGCCGGCAGGTGCGCGTCCGTCTCCGGGCTCCACGCCTCCACGTCCACCCCGTTGACGATGCCCGTCAGCGCCTGCGCCCGGGCCCGCAGCACACCGTCCAGCCCGTTGCCCCCCTCCGGCGTCTGGATTTCCCGCGCGTAGGTGGGGCTCACCGTGGTGAGCGCGTCCGCAAAGACGAGCCCCGCTTTCATGAACGAGAGCTGCCCGTGGAACTCCAGCCCCCCTTCAGGCGTGAACAGCTCCCGCGGCAGCCCCAGCTCCCCCACCGCGGAGGCGGGGAAGTTCCCCTGGTAGGCCAGGTTGTGCAGCGTCAGCACGCTGCGGGCCCTCCCCAGCTGAGTCCCTTCATACCCGGTGCGGAGCGCGAGCGCGGCCAGGGCCGTCTGCCAGTCATTGAGGTGGACAACGTCCGGAACGAACCCCACCGCCTGCGCCGCGGACAGCGCCCCCACGGGCAGCAGCGCAAACCGCCGGTGGTTGTCCCCGAACTCCCCGCGCCCGTCCCCGTACAGGCCATCCCGGTCGAACGCCCCGTGCTTGAGGAAGAGGACGTCCAGCCCCGGGGCGACGTGGGCCTCGTGCAGCGACACCCGCTCCGCTCCGAAGGGGAACTCCAGCGTCAACCCCAGCCCCGTGCCGCGGATGCGTTCGTCCCGCACCGTGCGGTACAGCGGCGTCACCACCTTCACCGCGTGCCCCAGCCGGGCCAGCGCCCCGGGCAGCGCACCGGCCACGTCCGCGAGCCCTCCGGACTTGCTGAAGGGGGCGACCTCGGAGGACAGGAAGAGGATGTTCATAACGGTGCCGGGGAGGCGACTCACTCTATGCCTCACCTCCCGCGGGCGCGCCCCGGCCAGGGGCTTCGCCGCGTCCTCCAGGTGTCACACGCCGGGGATGAACTTGCCACGCCGCCCCGCCTCTGGCAGAGGCGGCACCACCATGTCAAAGCCCCTCGCCCCAGCCCTCCTTGCCTGCTGCCTCCTTGCCGCGTGCGGCCCCGCCACCGAGGCGGAGCTCGCCGGGGAGGACGTGGCGCTGGATGACACCGCCGAGGCCCTCTCCGCCTCCAGCCGCAGCTACGTGCGGGCCAACAAGGACAAGCGGCGCTGCGCCGCCCCGCAGTGCGGCGGCTACTACGTCAAGGACGTCAACCGCCCCACCTCCGCCGAGCAGTACGTCTGGACGCTGGACTTCAAGAACGCCCCCCAGCTGGCCGCCGCCGAGCGGTCCGAGGCCATGTCCGCGGGAGACGGCGAGCTCGTCCTCTGGGGCAAGCTGGGGCCTCAGAGCGCTTCCTCCGGCCTCCGCACCTTCCTCGTCTACGGCGCGTGGCGCGGGATGCCCGGCGTGAGCGCCCTGTCCGCGGACACCTTCTTCTCGGTGGACTCCAAGGCGGCGCTGGTGCGCTGCGCCGCCGCCCCCTGCCTGAGCGAGACGGCCAAGCGGCTCAACTCCACCAGCACCCAGGTCTTCTCCAGCTACGACCTGCTGTCCGCCCTCCCCGCCTTCGGGGACGGCCCGTGGCTGCAGTCCGAGGTGATGAACCGCGGGGCGCTGGTGGCGGCCACGGTGCGCAACGGCGCCCCCATGACCGCCGGCCACGACGTGGTGCTGGACGCCTCCCAGGTGTTCCTCAAGGTGTCGGGCAGCGCGCGCGCCTGCCCCTCCACCCCCAACCCCAGCTGCGGCTCCGGGCGCGCGTACGCGTGGGACCGGGACATGGCCCGCTGCCGCGTGCCGCTCGGCTGCGTGCAGTCCCGCAGCAACTGCGGGGCCGCCCCCTCCTGCGCCCCAGGCTACACACGGTCCTCCTGGATGACCGCGCAGGGTTGCACCGCCTACGCGTGCGACCCCACCTTCAGCCTCTAGCCGCCCGCCCTCGCATGAGCCCCGCCGCGCCCGAGCCGTTCACCCGCTTCGGCCAGCTGCTGGCCGAGGCGCAAGCCCGCGTCACCGTCCGGGACTTCAACGCCATGGTGGTGGCCTCGGTGGACGAGGCGGGCAACCCCTCTGCCCGCGTGGTGCTCCTCAAGGAGTTCGACGCGCGGGGCTTCGTCTTCTACACGAACCTCCAGTCCCGCAAGGGGCGCGAGCTCACCGGGCAGAAGAAGGCGGCCCTGGTCCTCCACTGGCCCGAGCTGGGCGTGCAGGTGCGCGCGGAAGGGGCCGTGGAGCAGGTGGCGGACGCGGAGTCGGACGCCTACTTCGCCAGCCGGCCCCGGCTGTCCCAGGTGGGGGCGTGGGCGTCCCACCAGAGCGCGCCGCTGTCCTCCCGCGAGGCGCTGCTGCAGCGCGTGGCGGAGGTGGAGCAGCGCTACGCGGGCCAGGCAGTCCCCCGCCCGCCGCACTGGGGCGGGCTGCGGCTGGTCCCGTCCGCGGTGGAGTTCTGGCAGGACGTCCCCAACCGGCTGCACGTGCGGGAGCAGTACCTGCGCGCGCGCCCCGGGGCCCCTTGGACGCTGCAGCTGCTCAACCCCTGAGGCGCCCCTACAGCTGCGCCCGGTAGTACCGCAGCGGCCGCGCCACGTTCTTCACCGCCTGCTCGCGCAGCTCGCCGTAGCGGATGGCCTGCAGCGCCGGGTCCTGCGTGCCGGCGAGCGCCTCGCGCACCGAGTCCATCACCAGCGTCTCGCGGAACCCCCCGAGCGATTGCAGCCGCGCCGCCTGGTTCATCCCGGACGAGAAGCCGGTGTAGGCCCGGTTGGGGCCGAACAGGCCGCAGTAGGTGGGCGCCACGTTGACGCCAATGGCCACCCCCAGCCCAGGCAACGACAGCTCCTCCGCCATCCGGGCCACCTCGCGGTCCGCGCTCATCTCCTCGGTGAGCCGCTGGATGTTCCGCGCCGTCCGCACCGCCGCCTCCACCCGTTCCTGCACGGTGGAGCGGAAGAACGGCGGGCCGAACAGGCCGATGACGCAGTCCCCCACCATCTTGTCGAACACCCCGCCGTGGGCCCACACGCACCGCACCACCGCCGCGCTCCAGCGGTCCACGAAGCCGCCAATGGCCGCCGGGCTCTCCAGCACCTGCTCGCACAGGCGGGTGAAGCCGTTGATGTCCGCGAACAGGATGGCCACCGGCTCGTCCCGCGGGGACAGGTAGCGGGACTCGTACTCCGGCTCCTCCAGCAGCTGGTCAATGACGGGGCCGGAGAAGAACTGAGACAGGTGGACGCGCTCGCGGTTGTGGTCCACCAGCCGCTGGCTGAGCGACGACGCAAGGACGTGCAAGAGGTCCAGCGTGAAGCTGTCGAACCCCTCGGCGTCGCCGCTCCAGAGCACCAGCTTGCCGAGCACGTCCCCGGCCACCCCGCCCACCAGCATGTTCTCCACCGAGCGCGGCGCCCCGAGCAGGGACTTGA
>VGRA01000160.1 GCA_016875515.1 Deltaproteobacteria bacterium
TCCGGCCAACGGGCGGAAGACGGGCAGGGGACTCAAGGCTCCTCCTCGCCGCCCAGCTTCTGGGCTTCCGGCTCAATGGGGGCCTGGCCGTCGGCGGTGGTCACCAGGCCGAGCGGGAACGGGGCCTCGGCAGACAGCATGCCCTTGGGGGCCTTCAGCACCGGGTACTCCACCGGGCGGAAGCGGTTGAGGGACTCGAGCGTCTTCTTCGTCCACTCGTTGCTGATGCGGATGCGGCGCGCCTCGGCCAGCGTGGCCACGTACTTCTGCACCGCCGCGTCCTCCAGTTGCGCGGTCTGCTGGCCCAGCATGTCCTGGTACTCGGCCACGGCCTCGTCCCCGAGCCGCTTCAGCTCCGCGGGGACCGGGGTCTCCATGATGGTGGCGGCAAAACGCTCGAGCGCGTACCCGGTCCGGTAGAACGCGGCGAGCGTCCACTCGAAGTCCTTGTACGGGATGACCGCATCGTAGGCGGCGTTGACCTTCTTGAGGCTGGTCTTTTTGGCGGTGAAGGAGGCCTCGAGCGCCTTGGCGCGGCCGCCGATCTTCAGCTTGTCGAACTCCTTGAACTCGTACTCGGCAAGCAGGAAGCGGGAGTGGGCGGCGGCCTTGGCGGCGACCCGGTAGGACTCCGGCTTCAGCCCGCGCCTGTCGAACTCCGAGGCGGCGGAGGCGAAGGCGGACTTCGCCTCCTTGTCGTTGCCCAGCTTCTGCCAGGCCTCGCCCTGGCGCTTCCACGCGTCCACCACCAGCTCCACCTGCTTGGTCTGGCCGGAGAACTTCCGAACGAACTCTTGCAGCGCCTTGATGTAGCCCTTCCAGTCCCCCTGCTTCTCGTAGATGACCACAGCGCGGAACTGGTTGGTGGGGGCGTCCGTGGAGTTGGGGAACAGCTCCACGAACTTGATGTAGCCGGCGGCCGCCTCCGGGTAGCGCTGCAGGGACTCCAGGAGCCGGGCCGAGTTGAAGACCGCCGCCTCCCGGTCCTTCGAGGCGGGGTAGTCCCTGGCCATCTTCTGGTAGTTCACGATGGCCTTCCCGAAATCGTACGACTGCTCGGCGTTGACGGCCACCCGGAACAGCGCCGCGGGGGCGAGCGTGCTCTGCGGGTACTCGCGGAAGATCCGCTCGTACAGCTTGAGCGCGGAGTCGAACCGCTGGGTTTTCTCGTTGCAGATGGCGGCGTTGTTGAGCGCCTTGTCCGCGAACTCGTGACGCGGCTCCTCGTCCACCAACTCCAGGTACTTCTTCGCCGCCGCGTCGTACTCGCCCTTCTGCAGCAGTTCGTCCGCCAGGTTGAAGCGGCCGGCCAGCTTGAACCGGACGAGATCCTTGTAGAGATCAGACGCCGGGTCGATGACCTCCCGGTTCGCGGACATCCGCGCGGCGGTCTCCTCCACCCCGCGCCAGTCCTTGCTGACGAGGAAGCTCTCTACGGCGAGGTTGGCGGCGTAGGTGGCCACCTCGGACTTGGGATAGCGCTGGATGATCTCCTCGAAGCGGCGGCGCGCCTCGGGGAAGTCGTCGTGCGCGTAGTAGAGCTCGGCCACCTTGTAGGCGAAGGCCGCGGAGCGCTCGTGCTGGGGCTGCGCCTTCACGAACGCGTCCGTAGAGGCCACCAGCTTCTGCTCCAACTCCGTGAGCGGCACGGGCGCGGGCGGCTTGCCGTCCCGCTCCGTGCTCTTGAGGACGCGGAAGTCCGGGTGGGAGCCGTCCCGCACGGCCGCATCCTTGGCGCGCGCGCGGGCGATGACCGCGTTCAGCTCCGACTCTGCCTTGTGGGAGGTGTCGGCGCTGCTGTCCCGCACCGCCTCGTAGTTGTCTGCCGCGGCGGAGAACTGCTGGGAAGCGTACAGGCACTCGGCCAGGTAGAACTGCACGTCGTAGGCGCGCTTGCTGCGAGGAAAGCGCTCCATGTACGTGCCGTAGCCCTTCGCCGCCTTCACGTAGGAGGCACGCGCCTCCTCCGGCTTCCCGTCTGCCTTGTACTGCTGGGCCTGCTGGTGGTTGTAGCTGGCCGCGCTGTAGAGGCTGGACTCGGCGAGCGCACCCGCGGACGAGATGAGCGCCGGGTCGTCCTTCCACCGCTGGGCCCACTCGGAGCCCTCCCCGTAGCGTGCCCCCAGTTCCTGCGCCTCGGCAAAGGACTCCTCCACGCGCTGGCTCCGCTGGTACGCCTGCACGATCCGCTGCTGCAGCGTGGGCGCATCCTTGGCGAGCGGCTCGCGCTCCAGCACCCAGCGGTAGGCGGTGATGGCGTCGTCGAACTTGGTCTGGTCGAAGAAGACGTTGCCCAGGCGGCGGTAGATCTCAGCCTCGAAAGGCCGGCCACCAATCCGCGCGAACGTCTCCCGCGCCCGCTGCAGCCCGCCCCAGGCCTCATCCGCGAAACTGATGGCCACATACTGGAGGCTCTCCTCGCGGAGGTCTCCACCCACCGGCTCGTCCCCGCGGCGCTTGGACTCGTAGTGGTCCAGCAGGGCGATGAAGCGGGCCACCGCCTCCTCGAAACGGTCCATCCGGTAGTACACCCAGCCCAGCTTGTAGAGCGCCTTGTCGTACAGCGGGTGGGTGCGGTCCTCCACCGCGTGTTCGTACGCGTCCGCGGCCTTGGTCAGCGCGTCCGGGTTGGAGACGTCGTCGAAATAGTACTCGCCAATCCGGACCCACGCCTCGGTGGCGTACCGGCTCTTCGGGAAGCGGGCGATGAGCTGCTCGTACGCCGCCTTGGCCTTGTCGAACTCGTTCTGCTCCTGGTGGCAATAGCCGAGCAGGTAGCTGACCGCGTCGTTGAGGCGGTAGTCCGGGAAGCGCGCCAGCAGGTCCGTGAGCTGCGAGATGGTGGGGGCGAAGGCCTTCTGGGGCTCCGACGGGACCTCCGCGTCCTTGCCCTCGGCCTGCAGCTTTGCCGCGAGCGCCTGGAACTGGATGGAGGCGGTGAGGTACTCGTCGCTCGAGCGCTCGTAGTAAAGTTCCGCCAGCCGGAACTTCACGTCCGGGGTGAACCGGGCGTTGTCCGGGTAGCGGCGCAGGAACTCCTCCAGCTGCGCAATGGCGTCCAGGCGGGCCTTGCGCTCACGCACCTCCAGGTCCGAGAGCACCCGGTCGTAGGACGCAGCCAGCAGGTTCCGCTTCTCCTCGAACTTGCGCTCCACGAGCAACTGGATGTCTCGGCGGAAGTCACGGCTCTCCGCCTCGTACGCCTCGATGGTGCGCGAGAGGTCCTCGAGCAACCGGTTCTCCTCGTCCGTGCGCCCCATCCCCTGGAACAGGCGGGTCGGGGGCGGTGGCTCGGCCGGGGGGGGGGCAACGCCTGCATCCGGGGCGGGCGCCTCCACGGCCACGCCCGCGTCCGGTGCCTGCGCCCGGGCGGCGAGCGGGGTGGACAGGAGCGCGCACAGCAGCGCTGCAGCGAGGCGGCCCATCAGTCCACCTCCCTCAGCACTTCCCGGAACTCCTCGTCCAGCTGCCGCAGTTCCCGGTCCTTCTGAGCGGAGAGCTTCTGGATGGCCTGCGTGCTGTCCTGCTTGCGGGAGAAGGCCACGTCGACGATGCCCACGTCTGCCTTCAGCACCAGGTCGTGGAACTGCTGGCGGACTCGCCGGAAGCTCTCAATGGCAATGCGGCCCACCAGCTGGCGCGCGTCGCCGTCCACCCGTGCCACCTCGCCACCGTAGCCGCGCAGCAGCTCCATCTCCGCCCTCACCTTGGTGCGGATCTGCGCGCCGCGCGTCTGGACCTGGGCGCGGAGCTGGCGCTTGGCCTCGTCCACCCGCCGCTTGATCTCCAGGCCGCGGGCGCGCACCTGCCCGATGCGCGACAGCAAGGGGCGGTAGGTGACCGGGGCCCGGCCGGATGCCGTGGCGAGCAGCGTCTGCTGGGCGCCCAGGTTCGCGCCGTACCGCTTGCGCAACTCCTCGTCTGCCGCCACCGAGCCGGAGGCCATGCTGCGCTCGGTGGCCAGCTGCATCCGTGCGGCCTCGAGCAGCTTCTGGTACTCCTCCAGGCCCTCGCGCTCCGTCCGCAGGGCCGCCTCCAGGTCTCCCTCCGGCTCGGCCCCAGCGGCCTTCTGCCTCCGAAGGCGTTGGATCTCCTTGATCTGCGCCAGGCTCTCTTGGATGGCCGCGTTGACGCGGTAGGCGAAGCGGTCTGCCTCGTCCGCGCGGGCCTGCATGCGGCGGTTGCGCTCGGTCAGCTCCTCTTCCGTGGTGGGAAGGGAGTCGAACGCGGGCTGCAGCCGGCCCTGCTCGGTCCGCAGCGCCTCGAGCTGCTGGGCCTGCGCGGGGCTCAGCACGTCCCGGAGCAGCTCCCGCTCGATGCGGGTGAGCATGTCCTCGGTTTCGGTGAGGGACGAGGACACCGCGTCTGCCCGCTTGTACCCCTCCTGGAGCTCCGGGAAGGTGTCCAGGCCGCGCTCGTCCAGGGCCTTGAGGATGCGGTTGCCAATGGCCTCGGCCTCCACCACGTCCCGCCGCCCGTTGGCCACCGCGTTGACCATGGCCACCGCGTCCGAGACCTCCTGCTGGGTGGTGGCCCACTTCCGCGCGGTCTCCGGCAGGAGGTTGGCGGCGTCGAAGCCCTCGGTGCTGTTGGCGAGCAGCCGGTCGTAGTAGGCAACCGGGTCCTTGTTGACCGCGAGCAGGCCATCCAGCTCGTCCCGCACCGGGGTGTAGCGCTTGACCACCTCGTCGTAGCGGTTGATGGCCTCCTCATACTGCTTCATCCGGGCGTTGAGGTTGCCGTTGAGAATCTGCGCCTCGGGGGCGAGCGGGTGCTCCTCCGCCACGGCCACCAGCAGCTCGGTGGCGTCCTTGGCTTTCTGGTACTGCGCCTCCTTCACCCGCGTCCAGGCGGTCTCGTACAGCGAGTCGATGAAGGACTCGCTGTTCCGGGGGATCTCCTGGTACGCGTCCAGCGCCTCGGCGTACTTCCCCGTCTCGTAGTACACGCGCCCCAGGGACAGCCACGCGAGCTCGCGGGTCCGCGCGTCCCGCTGGGTGGTCGTCTCCGCCAGGGTGATCCGCCGGAACGACTCCACGGCGTCCTCGTAGCGCTGCTCCTGCACGTGGGCCACCGCCAGGTAGTAGGTGGCCTGCAGCCGGTAATAGCCCTTCTCGTCAGAAGCCAGCGGCATGAACGCCGCGCGTACCCGGGCGAGCCGCTCCGCGGGAGGCAGGTCCGTGCGGCGGAAGCTCCACTTGCCATAGGTGTACGCGAGCTCTGGGGACAGCTCTCCCTTGTCCGTGCGCGCCAGGGCGACGTACTCGTCGATGCCGGTGAAGTCGTTGGTCCTCCCCGCCACCTCCACGTACCGGAGCAGCGCCTCGCGGTAGCGGCGCCCCTTCATCTCCAGCACCTGGCGCATGTGCAGCTTTCCGCCGGCCAGGTTCTCGCTCTGGAGCAGGGAGTCGGCCAGGTAGAAGAGGGCGTCCTCGCGGCCGGGGTGGTCCTGGAAGGACTGCTCGCTGACCAGGTCGTAGAAGAGCACGGCGGCGGCGCGGTAGTCCCCGAGCAGGTAGCGGATCTCCCCCTCGGAGTAGCGGGCGCGCAGCACGTCCATCGTGCTCTTGTCCTTTCGCTGCGTGTATTGCTTCTCCACGAGCAGCAGCTTGTCCGCGGCGGCCTCCAGGCGCGCGGCGGCCTGCTCCACCTGCACCTGCACCTCGATGCCGGGCACCACGGGGAGCGCCGGCACGGGGGAAGGGGACGCGGGTTGCGCCCAGGCCGCTGCGGAGAGCAGCAGCCCCGCTGTGATGCGCGCGATCAAGGCTTGGTGGACCCGGTCTCTTCGCTGGGGAGGGCGCCGGCGCGCTCGGCCTTGCGCGTGGTGTCGCGCGTCACCTGGGTCTCGAACCGGAACGCCGGCCGGTCCTGCAGGTGGGCGGTGAAGCCGCCCTTCTCGAAGGCGGTGATGGTCACCGTGGTCTGCTTGCCCGGCTCCGCGTTGAACATGAAGCTGGCCGTGGTGACGTACTGGAAGTCCTTGGCGTACTCGAACACGCCCCGGGTGCCCGCGGTGAGCACCATGCGGACGGTCACCTGGCGGTTTCCGGGGACGATGGGGCCGTTGAAGACTTCAAAGGTGGACTCCTTGTCCAGGTCTCCGTCCTTGTTGACGCGGCTCTTCACCGGAGCGCCGTCCAGCACGTAGGAGATGGACTGCATCACGAAGGCGCTGGACAGCTCCTTGTTGTGTACCAGCACCACGCGCGCGCCGGAGGAGATGTCACCGCCCAGGACCTTCTCCTGCAGCGTCTGCAGGCGCGACTTGCTGAGGAGGATCTTCTCCTTGAGGTCCCCGATCTGCTCTTCCAACGTCTTCACCCGGGCGGTGAAGGCCGCGTCGGCCGTCTCGGGGATGGAG
>VGRA01000161.1 GCA_016875515.1 Deltaproteobacteria bacterium
AAGGCGGCAGGGCCCGCGGCGGCGACGGGGGTGAAGCCCGCGCTGCTGGCGAAGATGGAGGCGGCGGCCATGGAGCCGAAGCCCCCCGAGCCGCCGAAGCCGGAGGCGGCGCCGGTGGCCCCGCCACAGCCAAAGCCCGAGCCGGTGAAGGTGGCCGAGGCGCCGAAGCCCGTGGCCGCAGCCGCCGCGAAGGAGGAGTCCATCCCCGAGGGGACGGGCACCCTGCGCGTGGGGTCGGATCCGCCGGGGCTCAAGGTGACGGTGGCCGGCAACGAGGGCGAGACGCCCATGCAGGTGAAACTTGCCTCCGGGCGCTACACGGTGGAGTTCGCCTCCGCGGACGGCGTGCGCGGCGAGTGCCGCGTGAAGGTGCTGCCGGACCAGACGGCGAAGCTGAAGTTCTCCGCGGACGGCAAGCGCTGCGAGTAGGGAGGCAGCGGCGCTCTACTGCGCCGACACCACGAAGAACACCGCCGCCGCGGCCACCAGCGCCGCGCCGGCCCCGCCCCACACCCACGGGTTGGCGTACCAGGGGTTGAGTCCCACCACCGTCACTTGCAGCGGGGACAGGGGCGTGGCCGCGCGGGACAGCGTGTTGCCGGACGCGTCCAGCGACTCCACATAGTACCAGGCGTTGAAGCTGTCTGCCCCCTTGGGGGCCGGCACCACGCCGGCGCAGCTGCCGCCCTGGCACGTCATGGGGGACTCGAAGTACGGCCCGGACGCGGACAGCGCGTGGCGCAGCACCACGCGGTGGGTCCGCTTGCCGGGGTCTGCCAGCGCCACGCGCACCAGCGACGGGGCGTCCTTGTCCCCGCGCGGCAGCACGTCCAGCCGCACCCGCTGGGCCACCAGCGCCTTCGTGGCGGCGAGGAAGTCCACCTGTTTCTGCGGCGCCCCCGCCGGCACCTCCAGCTCCGGCAACAGCTCCAGCGCCTCCAGCGCGCGCTGGCGCCCCGTCACCGCGTCCCCGAGCAGCGTGTGCAAGAAGCCCAGCTCGAACAGCACCGTGGCGCGGTCCTTCACCGGCTGGTCCGGGTCTGCCAGCCAGCGCTGGTACTCCACCACCGCCTCCTCGTACCGGAGGTCTGCCACCAGCTTTCGCGCTTCGTCCGCGGGGCCTGCCGGGGCCTTCCGCTCCACCTTGTCCGTTCTTGCAACCAGCGGGACGTCCAGAAGCCGGCGCGGGGCGTCCGCGGCCGCGTTCGACAGCGCCAGCGAGGAGACGAGTGACAGCACCATGGGATTCCCCCTCGAGTGTGGGCCTCAGCCCGGCTGGGTGACCTGCCTCAGCACTTCCAGGTTCTCCAGCGACTTGCCGGCGCCGAGCACCACGGAGCTGAGCGGGTCCTCTGCCAGGAAGACCGGCAGGCCGGTCTCCTCGCGCAACAGCGTGTCCAGGTTCTTGAGCAGCGCGCCGCCGCCCGCGAGCACGATGCCGCGGTCCGCGATGTCACCGGACAGCTCCGGCGGGGTGCGCTCCAGCGTGGCCTTCACCGCCTCCACGATGCCGCTCACGGGTTCCGCCAGCGCGTCGCGGATCTCATCCGACGTCACCGTCAGCGTGCGCGGCACGCCGGCCACCAGGTCACGGCCCTTGATCTCCATGGTGAGCACGTCACTGGAAGGGTGCGCGGTGCCAATGGAGATCTTGATGGCCTCCGCCGTCCGCTCGCCGATGAACAGGTTGTACTTGCGGCGGACGTACTGGATGATCGCCTCGTCCAGCTTGTCCCCGCCAATGCGCACGCTGCGCGCGGCGACAATGCCGGACAGGCTGATGACCGCCACGTCGGACGTCCCGCCGCCGATGTCGACGATCATGTTCCCCGCCGCCTCCGTCACCGGCAGCCCCGCGCCAATGGCCGCCGCCATGGGCTGCTCGATGAGGTACACCTCCCGGGCCCCCGCGCTCTCCGCCGCCTCGCGCACCGCCCGCTTCTCTACCTCCGTGATGCCGGACGGGATGCCAATGACGATGCGCGGCTTGGCCAGCGTGGACCGGTTGTGCGCCGCCTGGATGAAGTAGCGCAGCATGGCGGAGGTGATTTCGAAGTCCGCGATGACGCCGTCCTTCATGGGCCGGATGGCCATGATGTTACCGGGCGTGCGGCCGAGCATCTCCTTGGCCTGCTTGCCCACCGCCAGCACCTTCTTGCCGCCGCGCGCGTCCTGCTGCACCGCGACAACCGAGGGCTCGTTGCAGACGATGCCCTGGCCCCGGACGTAGATGAGGGAGTTCGCCGTCCCGAGGTCGATGGCGAGGTCGCGCGAGAAGAGGGTGTGAAACCAGTCGAGCATGGGGAAGGGCGCAGGCGGTGCCGGGAGCCTATAGCACCGCCCCGTGCTCCGCGTCAGCGGCGGGCCGCGTGTTTGGCAATCACGTACAGCGCCCGCACGCCGTCCTTCCAGCCAATCTTCTTCCCCTGCGCCCACGTCCGCCCGTGGTAGCTGATGGGCACCTCGTAGACCGTGGCGCGCGCCCGGGCCACCAGGGCCGTCACCTCCGGCTCGAACCCGAAGCGGTCCTCCCGCAAGGGCAGCGAGCGGATGAGCTCCCCGCGGAAGGCCTTGTAACAGGTCTCCATGTCCGTGAGGTTCAGGTCACACGCCGCGTTGGACAGCGTGGTGAGGGCCTGGTTCACCACCGTGTGCCAGAAGTACAGCACCCGCCGCGGGGAGCCGGTGAAGCGGCTCCCGTACACCACGTCCGCCAGCCCCTCGGAGATGGGCTGGACCACCCGGGGAATGTCCCGGGGGTCGTACTCCAGGTCCGCGTCCTGGACGATGACCACCTCCCCGGTGGATTCCGCAAACCCCCGCCGCAGCGCCGCCCCCTTTCCCAGGTTGCGCGGCTGCAAGAGCACGCGGACGTCGTTGCGGCCCGCCGGGTGCGCAGCGTTCAGGCAGCTGAGCCCCTCCGCCGCCAGCCGCTGCAGCCACTCGCGGCTGCCGTCCGTGGAGCCGTCGTCCACCAGGAGGATCTCCTTGTCCAGGTCCACGGCCACCAGCCGGCGCAGCAACTCCGGCAGCGTGGCAGACTCGTTGTAGACGGGGACCACGACGGACAGGCGCACGGCGGCACGGGTTAGCCTGCGCGAAGGTGGCGCGGCAAGGGGCAACAACGTAGGGTGCGCGCGTTTGACGTGATGTCCACGGACCTTCCCACCCGCTGCCCCGCCTGCAAGGAGCCCCTTGAGGGTACCCGTGCCCAGGCCTGCCCAGCGTGCGGGGCCTCCGTGGCGGCCTCGGAGGCGCCGCTCCTCGGGGGACGCTACCGGCTGCTGGAGAAGCTGGCCGAGGGGGGCATGGGCACCGTCTACCGCGCCGAGCAGGTGCACATGGGCAAGGTGTGCGCCCTGAAGCTGCTCTCGCACGACGCGGCGGTGGACTCGGTGACGCGCCGCCGCTTCCTGCAGGAGGCGCGCGTGGTGTCCGGGCTGCACTCGCCCCACACCGTGCAGGTGTTCGACTGCGGCGAGACCCCGGACGGCGGCTTTTACCTGGCCATGGAGTACCTGGAGGGGCAGGACCTCTACCAGGTGCTGCAGGCGCAGGGGCCGCTGTCCGAGGCGCAGGTGGTGGCGGTGGGCATCCAGGTGCTGCGCTCGCTGGAGGAGGCCCACGCCCGGGGCATCATCCACCGGGACATCAAGCCGGCCAACGTGATGTGGGTGACGCGCCCGGAGGCGCCCCCCTCCGCCAAGGTGCTGGACTTCGGCATTGCCAAGCTGGCCGAGTCCGAGTCCCGCAAGCGCCTGACCGCCGTCTCCGAGTTCGTGGGGACCCCCACGTACATGGCCCCCGAGCAGGCGCGCGGGGAGACGCTGGACGCGCGTACGGACCTCTACTCGCTGGGGGCCTCCCTCTTCGAGTTGGTGACCGGCGTGCCGCCGTTCGACGCCCCCACCGCCGTGGGGGTGCTGACCAAGCACCTGAACGAACCGCCGCCCCCGTTTGAAAAGGTGGCCCCCGGGCGCGCCCTCTCGCGCTCGCTGGAGGCGGTGCTGCACCGCGCGCTCGCCAAGTCCCCCGCGGACCGCTTCCCCTCTGCCGCCGGCATGCGGGAGGCCCTCGCCTCGGTAGTGCCCGCCGGCGCGGACCGCCCCACCCCCGCCCCCTCCGCCTCCCTGCCCGCCGCCGCCCCGCGCCGCCCCTCCACCGCGCAGGGGGACCTGGCCGGGCTGGACGCCGCCAGCCGCGAGGACTTCGACGCCTTCGAGCGCTCGCTGCAGCGCCGCCGCTGGGTGGCCCCGCTGGTGCTGCTCGGGAGCCTCGGGCTGGTCGGGGTGGGCGTGGCCGCGCTCGCCCGCCACTCGGGCGGAGGGGCGGAGGAGGCCGTGCCGGCCGTGGCCCCGGGGCTGGACCTCACCGAGGTGGAGCCCAACGACACCCCGGACAAGGCCACCCGGCTGGCCCCGGGCGGGACCGCCCGCGGCGCCATGGGGCCCGCCCGCTCCAAGGATGCCCCGGACGTGGACCTCTACCGGCTGGAGGGGGACGGCGGCGCGGTGACGGTGGAGCTCACCGGGGTGCCGGACCTCAACCTGGTGCTGGACGTGTCCCTGCCCGGCGAGGAAGGGGTGGCCCGGCGGCTCGTCATGCTGGATGACGCCCCGGCGGGGGCGGGGGAGCGGGTGGAGGGGCTGGTGCTGCCGCCGGGGACCGCCTTCCTCCGGGTGCAGGAGCGCGCCTGGCACGGCGAGCCCGCCCGCCCGGCCCGCGAGCAGAGCCGTACCCCGTACACCCTCACCGTGCGCCCGGTGGAGGAGACCGCTTTCGCCCGCGAGGTGGAGCCCAACGACGAGCCGGGGGCGGCCACCGCGCTGGACGCCTCGCGCCCCACCGAGGGCGTCACCGGGCCGTTCATTCCGGCAGACCTGCAGGGGCCGGACACCCGCTTCTCCACCGTGGACGTGTTCTCCCTCCCGCTGGACCGGCCCCGCGCGCTGCTGGTGGTACCACCTGCCCAGGGGGCGCTGTTGGCGGTGGACCTGTCGGACCCGGACGTCCTTCAGCAGCGGCCCGGCCGCCTGCCGCCGGGGCAGTTGCTGGAGCAGCGCCCGGCCCGCCTGCGTCCCCCCGCGGGGAAGGCGCGTTTCCTGGTGCGCCTGCAGCCCGCCCACGCGCGCACTCCCGCCGGCGCCCGCTACCGGCTGGTCCCCGTCACCCCGGAGCCGGAGGGGGCGGGGCCGGCACACGCCGTGGCCGAGGCGCTGGTGAAGGAGGGCAGGGCGCAGGAGGCCTCCGAGCTGCTGCTCCTGGCCGCCCAGGCTTTCCGCCAGGCCCCCTGGCACAAGGCCACCGTGCAGGCGGCGCAGAAGGTGGTCGCGGCCACCCGCCGGTGATCGTCGCGCCGGTGAGACACGCCCCCCGGACGGGACGTTGAAATCGGGTCTGTCCCAAGGGTACTCGGGCCGGCCCGCGCCACCTCCGGCCGGGTCCTCGCCATGATCGCCCTGACCCTCGCGCTCACGCTGTCTGCCACGCCCGCCCCGGCGCTGGCCCCCGAGGCGGCCGAGCGCTTCAAGGCGCTGTTCACGGAAGGGGAGGAGCTGTTCGGCCGGGGGGACGCGGCCGGGGCGGCGCGGGCCTTCCGCGAGGCGGACCGCATCCGGCAGACCCCCGAGGTGGCCTGGGACCTGGCCCGCTGCCACGAGAAGCTCCGCGAGCCGGCCCTGGTGGCCTACTACTACCGGCAGTACCTCCGCCGGGCGCCGAAGGCGCAGGACGCGCTGGAGGTGGCGGAGACGCTCGGCAACCTGCTCGAGCAGGCCGAGGCGGACGGCCAGGGGCTGCTGGAGCTGGAGGGCACGGAGCCGGGCTCGGTGGAGCTGGAGGCCGGGCGGATGGCCGGCGGGCTGCCCCAGGCGGCCTTCCTCCCCCCGGGGGACTACGCCGGGCAGGTGCGCTTCTCCACCGGGACGCAGACCTTCATCGCCTCGCTGCTGACGGGGAAGGTGACCACGCTGAACCTGGCCCCCCCGGCCGCCAACGTGGCGGCCCCGGCCGGCTGGGCCCCCAGCGCGGACCTGGCCCGGGTGCAGGAGCGGGGCGCCTCCCATCGCACCCGCCGCCTGGTCCACGACGCCTCGCTCGTGGGGCTGGGCCTGGGGGCGGTGGGGCTGGCGGTGGGTGGCACCTTCGGGGTGCTGTCCCAGGTGGACCGCCAGGCGCTCGCCAACGGCCCCGGCGTCCTCACGGTGACGGAGGGCCGGGCGCTCGCGGCACAGGCCGCGGACCGCGGCATGCTGGCCAGCGTGCTGCTGGTGGCCAGCGGCGCCGTGACGGCGGCGGGGGCGGCCACCT
>VGRA01000162.1 GCA_016875515.1 Deltaproteobacteria bacterium
CCTCCGGGGCCCGGGAGATGGCGGCGGTGGCGGCGAGGTACCAGCCACTCGCCCCCGAGCAGGTCATCGCCACGAAAGTGGACGAGTGCATTGGTCCCGGAGCGGTCATCTCCGCTACGATGCGGATTGGGCGGCCGGTGTCGTGCGTGACGGATGGACAGAGCGTGCCGGAGGACATGCACGCGTGGCGGACCGACGAGTGGGTCAACCTGCTCACCGGTTCCTGGACGGGGACGCGGAACGACTCGGCGCAGGCCCGCGGCTGAGGAGATAGGACGAGCCACATGGAGCAGCAGCAGGACAAGACGGCAGCACGGGGACGCAACCTCCGCGTCATCGCGGTCACCAGCGGCAAGGGGGGCGTGGGCAAGTCCAACCTCACCGCCAACCTGGCGGTGCAGGCGGCCCGCATGGGCCACCGCGTGCTGGTGATTGACGCGGACCTGGGGCTGGCCAACGTGGAGATACTGATGGGGCTGTCGCCCCGCTACCACCTGGGCCACGTGCTGGAGGGGATGCCCCTCATGGAGGTGGTGACGCAGGGGCCCCTGGGGGTGAAGGTCCTCCCCGGCGGCAGCGGCCTGCAGGCCCTCACCCGGCTGGATGACCAGCAGAAGCTGCGGCTCACCGCGGCGCTGGACGCGGTGGAGGACCAGTTCGACATGGTCCTCATCGACTCGGGCGCGGGCATTGGGGAGAACGTGGTCTTCTTCGTGGGAGCCGCGCAGCAGGTGCTGCTGGTGGTCAGCCCCGAGCCCACCTCCCTGACGGACGCCTATGCGGCCATCAAGGTGCTCTCCACGAGCGCCCGGGTGGAGACGTTCAACGTGGTGGTCAACTCCGCCCCCGGGGACGCCCACGCGCGGGAGATCTACCAGCGGCTCTGCACCGTCACGGCGCGCTTCCTCACCGTCAAGCTGCAGTTCTC
Source organism: Deltaproteobacteria bacterium (assembly GCA_016875515.1). GTDB lineage: Bacteria > Myxococcota > Myxococcia > Myxococcales > Myxococcaceae > VGRA01. The sequence continues at coordinate 929 of VGRA01000162.1, forward strand.
CGGCTGGGTGCCGGCGGACGAGAACGTCCACCGCGCGGTGATGGCGCAGCGCACCGTCAGCGAGCTGTTCCCCATGTCCCCGGCCAGCCGGGCCATGCTCAAGCTGGCAGACAAGCTCCTGAGCGAGCCGTCTCCGCAGCAGTTTGGCGGCGGGCTCAAGTTCCTCTGGAGCCGGCTGCTCCGCGACTCCTCTGCCACGGCAGCGTGAGTGATGACCCAGGCCCACCGAGCACTCGCCGCCTACGCCGCGCCGCCACCGGACGCCGAGCAACCGGCTGCGCTCATCGAGCGGTACCGCGGACTCATCCAGCGGGTGGTGCGGCGGATGGCCTTCCGCATTGGCAACCCGGACGCGGCGGACGAACTCTGGAGCGCGGCGGCGTTGGGCCTCATCGAGGCGGCGCGCCGGTATGACGGCTCGCGCGAGGTGAAGTTCGAGACCTTCGCCGAGCACCGCATGCGCGGCGCCGTCCTGGACGAGCTCCGCCGGAACGACCACCTGCCCCGCCGGCTCCGCACCCGCTCCGAAGAAATTTCCCGGGCGAAGGCGAAGCTGTCCACCCAGCTGGGCCGGGACGCCTCCCCGGAGGAGGTGGCCTCGGAGCTGAAGCTGGACGTGACGGAAGTGGCCAACGTGGAGATGGCCTCCGCCCCGCCGCTGCCGTTGGCAGACGCCCTCTCCGAGCCCTCTTCTGAAACCTCCGCCGAGGAGTCACTCTCCAAGCGCGAGGCGGTGGTGGCCATGGCAGACGGCATTGCCACCCTGCCGGAGCGGCTCCAGCTGGTGCTGTCCCTCTATTACGTGGAGGAGCTGACCCTGAAGGAGATTGCCCAGGTGCTGGGCGTCAGCGAGCCCCGCGTGTGCCAACTCCATGGCGAGGCGCTGAAGAAGCTCCGCGAGAAGCTGGCCCCGGCGCCGGAAGCCCCCTAGCCGCCCTGCCCCTCCTGCCGCTTCCGCGCGGCCTGCTGCATGGCCACCTCGTCCATGGCCTTGCGCTCGGCCCGCTCCTCCTCCTGCCGGGCCTCCTCCCGCCGCGTCTCCGCCACGCGGCGCACCGCCTCCGCCTCCTTGTGGGCCTCGGCCATCTTCTCCCGCGCCGCCGCCTCGTCCTTTGCCGCCTGCTGCAGCCGCAGCTCCGCCTGGCGGATGTCCTCCAACAGCCGTGCGTGGGCGCGGTCCCCCAGCTCCCACTCGTAGGCGTCACTCCTCTGGCGCCCGTCCTGCGTGGCCGCGGCGCGCAGTGCAGCCAGCTCCGCCTCCCGGGTGCGGGTGACGGCGGCGGCGGCGCGCCATACGTCCGTGGCGGCGTCCTCGGCCCGCTCCTTCACCTCCACCACCAGGTCAAGCCGTTGCTTGGGACTCACGCCCGCTCCCGCGGGGCCGCGACGGGTTCCTGACGTGGCTCGGTGGCACAGCGGATGCTCAGGGTCAGGTGCATGGCAGACGGACTCTACATCGGCATGACGGCGGCGGTCGCGCGGAGCGCGCAGCTGGACGCGGTGGCGGACAACCTGGCCAACGCCCAGACAGTGGGGTTCAAGGCGGAGCGGGCGTCCTTCGAGACGTTCCTCGCCTCCAACGCCACGCCGGACACGGACAAGCGGAGCGTGGCGGCGGTGGCCACAGCCATTGACCTGCGCCCCGGGGCCATGACGAACACGCGCAACCCGCTGGACGTTCTGCCTCAGGACAACAGCTGGTTCGTGGTGAAGACGGACCAGGGCGTGGCCTACACGCGCAACGGCCAGCTGAAGGTGGACTCGGACCTCCGGCTGCTGGCGGGCGGCTTCCCGGTGCTGGACCGCGGCGGCGCGGAGATAACGCTCCCCCCCAACTCCCCTCCTCCCACCATTGACGCGCAGGGCCAGGTGCGGGTGGGCCAGGACCTCCTCGGGGAGCTGGACCGGGTGACGCTGGAGGGCCAGGTGGAGCGGCGCGGCGAGGGCATCTACGGCCTGCGCAGCGGCGAGGCCGTTCAGTCTACCGCCGCCATCCAGACGGGCGTGGTGGAGCTCTCCAACAGCAACGCGCTGCAGGGCGCCATCGACATGATCTCCGCCCAGCGCAACTTCGAGTCCGCCATGCAGGCGCTGCAGACGTACCGCCGCATGGATGACAAGGCCATTGAAGTCGGCAGGACCCGCTGAGCCCCCCGCAGTCCAAGGAGACACGTCCATGATCCGTTCGCTCTACACCTCGGCCACCGGCATGGAGGCCCAGCAGTTGAAGATGGACGTCATCTCCAACAACCTGGCCAACGCCTCCACCACCGGGTTCAAGAAGGCGCGCGCCGAGTTCGAGGACCTGCTGTCCGACACGCTGCGCTCCGCCGAGGCCCCCCAGCCCAACGGCAACACCCGCCCCTCCCCGCTGGAGGTGGGCCTGGGCGTCCGCACCGGCAGCACCCAGCGGAGCTTCGGGCAGGGGGACATGATCAACACCAACAACCCGCTGGACGTGGCCATTGAAGGCCAGGGCTTCCTTCGGGTGGTGCGCAGCAACGGCGAGCTCGGCTACACGCGCGCCGGCAACCTGCGGGTGGACGCGGACAACCGGCTCGTCACGCAGGCGGGCGAGCTGGTGGACCCGGCCATCACCCTGCCCGCCCAGACCACCACCGTCAGCATCCGCACGGACGGCACGGTGCTGGCCGAGGTGCAGGGCCGCGCCGAGCCCATGGAGGTGGGGACGCTGGAGCTCACCATGTTCGCCAACCCCTCCGGCCTCCAGGCGCTGGGCGGCAACCTCTTCTCCGTTACGCCGGCCTCCGGCACCGCGCTCAACGTGCGGCCCGGCGAGATGGGCTCGGGGGCGCTGCGGCAGGGCTTCCTCGAGAGCGCCAACGTCAAGGCGGTGGAGGAGATGATCGACATGATCTCCACCCAGCGCGCCTACGAGCTCAACTCCAAGGTCATCCAGACCGCGGACCAGATGCTGCAGCGGCTCACCAACCTCCGGTAAGCGCACCATGCTGACGCTCGTCTCCACCCTGCTGCTGGCCGCCGCCCCGCCCGCGCCGCTCGTGCGCGCGGTGGCGGAGGCCGCCCCCGCGGGCTTGCGCGCGGAAGTGACCTCCTTCGACGGGCGGCTCGGCAGCTGCCGCCCGCTGCGCGCCTCGCTCAAGTCCACGCTGGAGGGCAGCGGCCGCTACGCCGCCCGGGTGGACGGCAACAGCTGCGGGGCCTGGGGCTGGGCCGAGGTGAAGGTGTACGGCCGGGCCGCGGTGGCCCTGCGGGCGCTGCAGCGTGGGGACCCGCTGGACGGCGCAGTGCAGTACCTGGAGCGGCCGGTGCGCCGCGGGGAGCAGCGCGTGGAGGCGGTGGCCGAGGGGGCCGTCGCCGCGCGCGCCATCTCCGCGGGCGAACCGCTCACCCCCGCCGCCCTGTCCCTGGCCGGGCCGCTGCCCGGCGAGCGGGTGGAGGTGGTGGTGCGCATGGGGGCCCTGGAAGTCAAGCAGCCGGCCGTGGTGGTGCCCTGCGTAGGGATCCGGCTGTGCGCGCGGCTGCCGTCCGGCCGCAAGGTGGAGGGCCGGTACGTCCCGGCCGAGAACGTCCTGGAGGTGACCCCGTGAAGCGCCTTGTCCTCGCCGCCGCTGCGCTCGCCGCGGCCGGCTGTGGCCCGTCCCACATTGCCACCTACACGCCGAAGAAGCGGCAGTACGAGCTGCCGGTGACGAAGAGCGAGACGATGGCCGGCTCCAACGGCAGCCTCTGGCAGGACGGCGGCCGGTCCGCCCAGCTCTTCACCGACCAGCGCGCGCTGCGCGAGAACGACCTGGTGGTGGTGCGGGTGGAGGAAATTGCCAACGCCCAGCGCTCGAGCGACACGCAGCTGGACCGGCAGGCCCGCTTCGCCGGGGACGTGAGCGCCTTCCTGTCCCGCGTGGGGACGCCCTCGTTCGACCTGTCCGCCAAGGCGGGGGCCACCTCGGACACGGGGCTGCAGGCGCTGGGCTCCACCGGGCGCAGCGAGAAGCTGACCGCCACCGTCCCGTCGCTCGTGCGGAAGGTGCTGCCCAACGGCAACCTCTTCATCGAGGGGCACCGCGTGGTGCTGGTCAACCAGGAGGAGCAGCACTTCTACATCTCCGGGGTGGTCCGCCCCATCGACATCGACCAACAGAACAGCGTGAAGAGCTCCCTCATTGCGGACGCGGAGATTGAATTCACCGGCCGCGGCGTGCTGACCGACAACCAGAACCAGGGGGCGCTCGCGCGCTTCTGGTCCTACATCTGGCCCTTCTGACCATGCGCACCCTCCTCCTCTCCGTCCTGCTGCTGTCGTCCGTTGCGCCTGCCGCCCCCGTGCGGGTCCGGGAGCTCACCAACGTGGTGGGCGTCCGGGACAACGAGCTGTTCGGCTACGGCCTGGTGGTGGGGCTGACCGGCACCGGGGACACCGAGCGCGTCTTCTTCACCTCCCAGTCCATCAGCGGCATGTTGGGCCGTCTGGGCATCCGGGTGGACCCGGCCATGGTGCGCTCGCGCAACGTGGCGGCGGTGATGGTGACGGCGCGCATGCCCACCTTCGCGCGCGCGGGGGCCCACATGGACGTGACGGTGTCTGCCATGGGCAACGCGCGGTCGCTGCAGGGCGGCACGCTGCTCTTCACCCCGCTGCAGGGCGCGGACGGCGAGGTGCACGCGGTGGCGCAGGGGCCGGTGCAGGCCGGCGGCTTCAACGCCCAGTCCGCCGGCTCCATGCTGCAGATGAACTCCCCGGCGTCCGGGCGCGTGCCCGCGGGCGGGACGGTGGAGCGCCCGGTGGTGGTGGACCTGGGGCAGGGGCCGGTGACGCTCTCGCTCAAGAGCCCGGACTTCACCACGGCCAGCCGCATTGCGCAGGCGGTGGACGGCGCGCTGGGGGCCGGTTCGGCCAAGGCGTTGGATCCCGCCGCGGTGGAGGTGAAGGTGCCCGAGGCGTTCAAGGACAACGTGGTGGGGCTGCTCGCGCAGCTGGAGCAACTGGAGGTGGACGCGGCCGGGCGCGCCAAGGTGGTGTTGAGCGAGCGCACCGGGACGGTGGTGGCCGGCGAGGATGTCCGCCTGCGCCCGGCAGCCGTCTCCCACGGCGGGCTGCAGATTGCCGTGCAGCAGCGGCCGGTGGTGTCGCAGCCGGGGCCGCTCGCCCGGGCCGGGAACACCGTCAACCAGCCGGTCTCCACGCTGACCGCCCGCGAGGAGTCCCGCGGGGTGGCCGCGCTTCCGGCGGCATCCACCGTGCAAGACCTGGCCAAGGCGCTCAACGCCCTGGGCGCCACGCCGCGTGACCTGGTCAGCATCCTCCAGGCCCTCAAGGCGGCCGGTGCGCTGGATGCGGATGTCGAGGTGATGTGATGTCGAGTCTGCTTGCAGGCCCCTCCCCCG
>VGRA01000163.1 GCA_016875515.1 Deltaproteobacteria bacterium
GACGGCCGCATCTCCCTGCGCCTTCCCTCGGGGCGCTTCCCGGTGCGCACGCCTCACCAGTCATAGGAGACCGGCCGGGAGGGGCGGTGGGCGGGACGGCGCGCGCGCTCGGCGCGGTGCTGTTCGCGGGGGCGCTTCAGCCCCGTGACCTGGGCTCCCTCCTCGGCCAGAGCCAGCGCCGCCAACGCGCGGTCCAGCTGCGGCGGGGCCTGCCGCAGCAGCCAGCCTCCGGCGGTGACCAGCCCCAGCGCCCCCAGGCAGACTGCAACGGGCCAGAGCGGGCTGTTCACGCCGCCTCCGCGCCCGCGTTGCCCTCGCGCGCTGTCCCCGGCGTGGCGCCCGCCGAGACGATGCGCGCTGCCACGGTCTCCATCTCGGACGGGTGCGCCTTGAGCCACTCCACCGCGCGCTCCCGCCCCTGGCCCATCCGCTCGCCGGAGAGCAGGAAGTGGCTCCCGGACTTCTCCACGAAGCCCGCCGCCACGCCCAGGTCCAGCACCTCCCCGGCGCGGCTGATGCCCGAGCCGTAGAGGATGTCGAACTCCGCCTCCTGGAACGGCGGCGCGAGCTTGTTCTTCACCACCTTGACCCGGGCGCGGGTGCCCACCACGTTGTCCCCGTCCTTGATGTTCCCGGCCCGGCGGATCTCCAGCCGGCACGAGGCGTAGAATTTCAGCGCGTTGCCGCCCGTGGTGGTCTCCGGGTTGCCGAACATCACGCCAATCTTCATCCGCACCTGGTTGATGAAGATGATGCAGGTGCCCGAGCGGCTCACCGCGCCGGTCAGCTTGCGGAGCGCCTGGCTCATCAGCCGGGCCTGCACGCCCATGTGGGCGTCCCCCATCTCGCCCTCAATCTCCGCGCGCGGCACCAGAGCTGCCACGGAGTCCACCACCACCAGGTCCACCGCGCCGCTGCGGACCAGTTGCTCGGTGATCTCCAGGGCCTGCTCCCCCGTGTCCGGCTGGCTCACGAGTAGCTCTTCCACGTTCACCCCCAGCTTCCGCGCGTAGGTGACGTCCAGGGCATGCTCCGCGTCGATGAACGCGGCTACGCCGCCCTGTGCCTGCACCTGCGCAATGGCGTGCAACGTCAGGGTCGTCTTCCCACTGGACTCGTTGCCGAAGAGCTCCACCACGCGCCCGCGCGGGTAGCCGCCCATGCCGAACGCCCGGTCCAGCCCCACCGAGCCGCTGGGGATGACCGCCACGCCCTCGGCCACGCCGTCCGTGCCGAGGTTCATGATGGCCCCCTTGCCGAACTGCTTCTCGATGGATGCCACCGCCGCCGAGACCGCCTTCCACTTCTCGCTCGCCTTGCCCATCTGCCCCTCCGCCTCCGTGTGCGCGCCGGAAGAGCCGGCGCATGGAGACCGGGCCTGAGCAACAGGTGCGCCAGCTCGGGCGGGACCGCTGGCGCACGCGGCGCGCTCGAGCGGCAGGGGCGAAAGCTGAAGCACAGTCCGGAGCGGCGGTGCGGCGCGGCTGTTTCTCGCGCCAGTTGAAACCCGGTACCGGCGGAGGGAGGACCGGCGTCAGCCGGCGCCGCCGAGTTCGCGGTGCAGCGCGGAGAGCGCCCGGTGCGCCTCCGCCATCAGCGCATCCCGGTCCGCAGGGCCGGGCTCCCGGCTTCCATCACCCGGTCCGAGCCCTCCACCGCGAGCGCGAACGGGCCTGCCTTGAAGGGCAGCAGCGCAAACGGGGCGTGCGAGCGCGTGCCCTCCGGGTACACGAGGATGGACTTCCCCGCCCGGATGGCCGCGCCCGCCCGGCGCAGGCTCTCAACCGCCTGCCGCCGGTTGCTGCGGTTGAGGAATACCATGCCGGTGGACCACATGTACCAGCCGAGCAAGGGAACGCGCGCGAGCGTGTGCTTGGCCACGAAGCGGAGGTTGCGCGGCAGCGCTGCGAACGCGCAGCAGATGTCCAGCGCGGACTGGTGGTTCACCAGGAAGATGAACGGCCGGCTCCAGTCCAGCGTCGGCAGGGGCTCCTCCTGGAGCTTCGCCCCGGCCAGCCACAGCACGCCCGGCCCCCCAAACTGGCCGCGCGAGCACCAGCGGCACGTCCCGGTTGAACGTCACCGCGAGCAGCACCAGCGCGAGGCTTACCTACACCACCGACCAGGCGGTGATGAGCAGCACCTGCAGCGCGTTGAGCAATTCCCGTATGGCGGCCACTGGGGCCCGGGGGTAGCACCGTGCGCCGGCTGCCCGCTAGGGCTTTGCGGCCAGCCGTGCCAACCGGGCGAACCTCCCGCCGCCGCTCGCCCGGTTGCCGCCGTCCAGTGTGGGCTTCCAGCTGGCCCGGTCCAGCTGCCGGCAGTCCACCGCGAGCATCATGTCCTCGTCCTGGATGTCCGCGTGGCCCTCCAAGTCTGCCCGGGTGCGGGCCAGCTTCAGCAGCCGGTCATGGGCGCGCGCGGACAGCTGGTGGAACTCCACCGCCTGCTTGAGCACCGCCTCGGCCCCCGGAGTCAGCCCGCAGGCGGCGCGCATCTGCCGCGGCCCCATCTGGGCGTTGCAGCGGGTGGTGGGCGTGGCCCGGAAGCGGTGGCGTTGGCGCGCCCGGGCCTCCACCACGCGGTCCCGGTACCAGGAGGAGGGCGTCTCCGGGACGTCCCGCGGGACCAGGCGGCGGTACTCCACGGGGCGCGTCTGCAGGGTGATGTCCATCCGGTCCACCAGCGGGCCGCTCACCCGGGACTGGTAGGCATGCACGCGCGCCTCGGGGCAGTTGCAGCGCCGCTCCGGCACGTTGAAGTAGCCGCAGGGGCACGGATTCATGGCTGCTACCAGCATCAGCCGGCAGGGGTAGGTGACGTTGTGGTTGGCGCGCGCCAGGTGCACCACGCCCTCCTCGAGTGGCTGCCGCAGCACCTCCAAGACGTTCTTGCGGAACTCGGGCAGCTCGTCCAGGAACAGCACGCCGTGGTGCGCCATGGACAGCTCGCCGGGGCGCGCCAGCGGCCCGCCTCCCACCAGCCCCGCGTCCGAGAGGGTGTGGTGCGGGGCGCGGAAGGGGCGCTCGGCGACGAGCGCGCAGCCTTCCGGTAGCAGCCCCAGCACCGAGTAGATCTTCGTTATCTCCAGCGCCTCGGCGGAATCCAGCGGCGGGAGGATGGAGGGGAGCCGGCGGGCGAGCATGGTTTTTCCGCTGCCCGGCGGTCCGCACAAGAGCACGTTGTGGCCCCCCGCCGCCGCCAACTCCAGCGCCGCCTTGATGTCCCCCTGGCCGCGCACGTCCGCCATGTCCGGGGGCTCGGGGGTGGCGCACAGCCGCCCGCCCGGGGAGGTGCCCGCCGCCACGGGGGCCAGCGGCTGCGCCCCGGTGAGGTGCTCCACCGCCTCGCGCAGGTGCGTGGCGCCGTAGACGCGCAGCCCCTCCACCAGCGCCGCCTCCGCCGCGTTGGCGCGCGGCACCATCACCGCGGTGAAGCCCAGCCGCTTGGCAGCCAGCGCCAGCGGCAGCACTCCTCGGATGGGCTTGAGCCAGCCGTCCAGGGACAGCTCCCCCGCGAACAGCATGCCCGAGAGCGAGGACTCCTCCAGCAGCCGGCACGCCCCCAGCACGCCCAGCGCCACCGGCAGCTCGAACGCGGCCCCCTCCTTCTTCAGGTCCGCGGGGGCCAGGTTCACCGTCACGCGCTTCTGCGGCAGCTCGTACCCGGTGTTCTTGAGCGCGGAGATGACGCGCACCTTGCTCTCGCGCGCGGCGCCGTCCGGCAGCCCCACCACGTTGAAGTAGGGGAGGCCGAGCGCCATGTCGACCTCCACCTCCACCAGCACCGCGTCTATGCCCACCACCGCCCCGGACATCACCCGTGCGAGCATCGCGCCCCCTTGTCCCCGCCCACCGGGAGGAGGGCCGAAGCAACGGGCATGCCTCCCCAACGAGCCCTGGGGCTCAGGGAACCGGGGCGGGCGCGGCGGCGGCCTCGGCGGATGGCGGCTCGGTCATCATGCCGAGCGTCTCCGCCCCGGCGCGCCGGGCGCCGTCCAGCGCCGTGACGAGCGCGCCGTACTGGGAGCTGTCATCCGCGAGGAAGAACACCAGCCGCTCGCCGGGCTTCTTCGCCGCGAGCGCGCGGGCGAGCCGGTTCTCATACTCGGCGGCCGGCAGTTCCTCCGAGTTCAAGGACAGCTTGCCGTCCTTCGACACGGAAACCACCAGCTGGTCCGGCGGGACGTCCGCGGTCACCTCCACCTGCTCCGTGGAGGGCACGCGGACCTCCAGGTCCTTTTCCAGCAGCGGCGTCACCACCATGAAGATGATGAGGAGCACAAGCACCACGTCCACCAGCGGCGTGATGTTGATGTCCGAGTTGGGCCGCCCGCCCAACTGCACCGCGAACTTCTTCTGCTTCCGCGTGGTGGCCATGGCGTCAGGGGGCCTTCAGCTCTTCCACGCCCAGGTGGATGCCGCGCGCCCCGGCCTTGCGCGCCACGTTCATCACCCGCCGAACCTCGCCGTAGGGGAGCTTTTCGTCACCCTTGAGCAGGACGCGCCTGTCCGGCTTCTTCTGGAGTTCCCGCCGCAGGGCGGCTTCCAGCCCCGCGTCGTCCAGCAAGTCGTTCTGCAGGAACACCTGCCGCTCCGCCGTCACGCTGAGGATGAGCGGGTCGGCGTCCTTCTTCTCATTCTCCGTGGACTTCGACTTCGGCAGCGTCACGCTCTTGCCCCGCTGCAGCATGGGGGTCACCACCATGAAGATGATGAGCAGCACGAGCACCACGTCCACCAGGGGCGTGATGTTGATCTCGTTCTTGATGCCCCCCTTGGGGCCCGAGGACATCCCCATGGCGGGCTATTGGCGGCCGGCGGTGCGGGCCACGAGGTCCAGGAACTCGTTGGAGGACTCGCTGATGTCCACCGCGCGCGCATCCACCCAGCCCTGCAGGTAGTTGTAGAGCATCACCGCGGGGATGGCGACGAGCAGGCCGAAGGCGGTGGTGACGAGCGCCTCGGCGATGCCGGCGGACACGGTGCCGAGGCCGCCGGAGCCGGAGGCGGCCATCAGCTGGAAGCTGTTGACGATGCCCATCACCGTCCCGAGCAGCCCCACGAACGGCGCGGTGCTGCCCACGGTGGCGATCGTGTTGAGACCGCGCTTGAGCGCCTGCAACTCCCGCTGCCCCTGCCGCTCCAGTGCGCGGGCCACCGAGTCCACCGCCATCTCCCGGTCGTTGAGCGAGGTGGTCTTCAGCGCCACCAGCCCCGCGTGGATGACGCGCCCCAGGTGCCCCGCCTCCCCGGGCTTCACCTCCGACGCCAGGGCGTCCTTGAGCGAGCCGCTGGCCAGGAGCGCCGCCATCTTCTCCGCGAAGGCGCGGGACTGGGCGTTGCTCTGCCGGAAGGCGAACATCCGCTCCACGGCGATGACCAGGGACGCGAGCGACATGCCGGCCATCACCAGCACGATGAGCCGGGCAAACAGGCCCATGGAGGCCCAGAGTTCGGTGAGTGTGAATTGCATGGGGTTCCTTGATGCCTACTCGGCCTTGATGCGAACGGGAATGGTGTAGTCCACGGCCACGGCGCGGCCCTGGTAGGTGACCGGGGTGTAGCGCCACTCCTTCATGGCCTCGAGCACCGTCTCGGTGACGAAGGGGAGCGGCTTGGCCACCCGGCAGTTCTCCAGCCGGCCCTCCACGGTGATGGTGCACTTGACCAGCATGAGGCCGGCAATTTTCGCCTCGCGCGCCTCGCGGGGCAGCTGCGGGAGCGGCATGGCGAGCGACTGCGGGCGGCTCATCCCCTCGCCGAACGGCAGCACCTCCGAGCCCAGCTGGCCGCCCACCTTGCCCCCGAGCACCCCGCCGACGACGCCGCCCACCACCCCGCCGGCGACGCCCCCTTCCACGCCGCCGGGCACCCCTCCCTCCTGTCCGGCCGGGGACGGCTCCGCGACGGGCGGGGTGGTCTGCTCGGGCTGCGGCTCCGCCTCGGGGGGCTTCTCCTTGGGAACTTCCCTGGGCTGCACCAGCACGTCCGGCTTGAGGACCGGCTTTCTCTTCTCCACCTTAGGCTCGGCGCGAGGCGCGCCACCCGCGGGCGGCGGCGGAGGTGGGGGCGGAGGAGGCGGCGGCGGGGCCGCGAAGAAGGTCACCTCCTGCTCCTTCTTCTCCGGCTCCTCCGGCGGGCGGCTGCCCAGCCAGACCGCGAGCGCCAGCAGCCCCAGGTGCAGCACCACCGAAACGGTGGCGCCGGTGCCGAGCTTGCGGTGGGGCGTGTGCCCGCGTTCCAGAACGGAGTCGAACATCAAAGGGAAGCAGGCGAAAGACTAGACC
>VGRA01000164.1 GCA_016875515.1 Deltaproteobacteria bacterium
CCCTTGGCGTCGTCCGTCACGGACGACGGCGCCCGCTTCGACGCGGCGCGCGCCCAGTTGATCCAGCGCTACCTGGAACTCAAGGGGGCGCCTGTGCCCGCGGCGGTCTCCGACCCCACGTCCGTCGTGTCGGGGGACAGGGCGGGGGAGGCGGGCGGGTGCACCGCGGCCCCCGCAGGCCCCATGGCCGCAGCGTCGCTGCTCGGCCTGCTCACGCTCCGAGCAGCGCGTCGAGCGCGCCGAGGGCGTCCATCCCGCTGAAGGTGAAGGTGGCGCCGGCCTGGCGCAGCGCCTCCTCGCCGTAGCTCCCCGTGGCCACGGCGAGGCACTCGGCGCCCAGGGCCCGGGCCGCCGCCACGTCCTTCGGCGTGTCGCCGATGATCACCACCCGGCACGCCTCGAGCGGCTCCCCCAGCAGGGCCGCCCCGCGCTCCGCTCCCATGCGGATGAGCGTGGGGCGGTCCTCGTGATCGCACCCGAAGCCGCCGAAGCGGAAGGGCGAGTACAGCCCCACCCGCCCCAGCTTCACCCGGGCCCCCTCGCGCACGTTGCCTGTCCCCAGTCCCACCGCGGTGCGTGGGCGTGCGCACGAGGCGGCCACCGCCTCCCGCATCCCCGGCAGCACCCGGTAGGCGTCCTCCCCGGCAGCCGCCACCTCCTGCTCCAGGTGCGCCACGTAGGCGGCGAGCACCGCGTCCACGCGCTCGTCCGTGGCTGCCAGGCCCACCGCCTCCAGCCCGAGCCGCGCAATCCTGCGGTCCGTCATCCCGTCCAGGGGGAACTCGCACGCGTCCGCGCGGCCGTGCAGCGCCTGGAACGCCCGCCGGAGCGCGCGCCTCCCCGCGCCGCCCGTGGTCAGGAGCGTTCCGTCAATATCGTACAAGAGCACCGTGGGCTTCACGACGGGCGCCTCCGCCGCGCTGCTGCCCACGCGAGCACGGGGAGCCACGGCGCCCACGCCCCCGGCGGCAGCGCGCTGCACCCGCACCCCGGCGGGATGCACGCCTTGCCATCCGCGGTCTCCTCGCACGTGGCCTCGTCCAGGCAGGCCCCGTCCGCCCCGCAGGGCTGCCGGCAGGTGCCGTCCGCGCAGAAAGTCCCGGCCACGCAGGTGTAGGGCGTGTCCCACGAGAGGCCACACGCCTCGCCCGCCACGTGCTGGTCCTCCACGCAGCCACACACCCCGTCGTTGCCATCCACGGCCACGCAGGCGGTGTCGCAGTGGGGCGCGTCCAGGGTGCACCCCGCGTAGCAGCGCCCCCCCAGGCAGGAGAGGCCGTCGTCGCACGTGCCATCTGCCCGGCACGCGCCGCAGGTGCGCCCCTCGCGCCGCTCCGGGACGCAGACGGACTGCCCATCCAGCTGCTGGCAGGACTCGTCCGCGCCGCACCCCGCCCCACAGGGCGTCCGGCAGGCGGCGGGGCTCCCCACGCACAGCGCCCCCAGCCCGCAGATCCGGACCGAGCCGCCCACGTCGCCACATGCCTGCCCCGGCGAGGCAATCTCGTCCTGGCACGCGCACACCGGCTGCGCCGCCCCGGGCGCGCTGCCGCAGGCGCGGGCGTCACACGTGTTCGCCGCCGGGTTGCACGGTGCGTGGCAGCGCCCGGCCACGCACGAGAGGCCGTCCTGGCAGTCCGCGTCCGTGCCACACGCGGTGCAGGTGCCGGCCCCCACGGGCACGCACACCTGGTCCGCCAGCGGCTGGCCAGCCTCGTCCTCCAGGTTGAGGCAGCTGCCGCTGCCACAGGAGGCCGCGCTGCACGCGTCACAGCTCCCGTCCTGTCCCGTCCCGCCGCAGCAACTCCGGCAGAACGCCTCGCTGAAGGTCCCAATGCAGAGGCTGCACGGCTCGCAGTAGAGCGACACCTCGCAGCGGTCCCCCGTGCGCCCAGTCGCCGTGCACATCCCCTCCACGCACGCATAGCCTTGGGGACAGTCCCATGCCCCTGCGCACTGGGCGGAGGGGCAATGGGTGCCGGTGGGCACGCAGTACTGCTCGTAGCAGACGTAGCCCGCCCCGCACTGCTCGTCCCCGGTGCAGGCGGAGGAGCAATAGTTCTGCCTGCCGGTGGTAAGGCAGAGGCCGGCGAGGCAATCCTGTCCGGAGGTGCAGAAGGCGCAGAGATCCGGCGCGCCCGGCGCAACGAGGCACGCGCTGGTGCTCACTCCCGTCACGGCCTGCGCCTGCTGGCAGGAGGTCCCCTGCGGACACCCGCCGCCACAGTCCACCGTGCAGATGAAGCTGCCCGTACCCGGCGCGCCCCGGCACATCAGCCCCGCGGCGCACTGTGCGTCCCCGGAGCAGGGGCTCCCCATGCCATCACCGCCTCCCGCCGCCGCCGGGTAGACGCCGCACACGTCGGCCACGTCCACCGGATCCAGCGACGGCTTCACGGCCCCCAGGCTGACGGTGGGAAACATCATTGCGGAGGGCTGCTGCGCGTGGTTGAGCCCCAGGAAGTGGCCAGCCTCGTGCGTGGTGATGGTCTCCACGTCGTAGGCAGATGCCCCAGCGCCGAGCTTCCACGGGATGTTGTTGTTCATCTCCATGTCGGCGTCGAAAATCTCGCCGCTGCCCGTGTAGTAGGTGGTCGTGGTCAGCGCGAGCGTGTTGCTCGGATAGCGCCACTGCGTTCCTCCCAGCCACAACATCCGGTTCACCCGGTCGTTTCCATCCACCGCCGCCGTCCCGGTTGGAGAAGTGAACGTCCCGCCGTACTGGATCTGCCAGCTGGTGCATGCCACCTCCGCGGAGGTCCAATGCCGGTACGACGCCCGGATGACCGGCAGGACGCTGGAGGCGAAGCCGGAGGGCACGCCGTTGATCCCGGAGTGGGGATAGACCACGTAGGTGGGCGCGTCGAACCAGCGGTGCCCCGAGGGATCTGCCCAGGCCACCGCACACGCCAGCCACGCCAGGATCCACCCGAGGCGAGCGCCCATCTCTCAGCTCCGGCCGCCCCGAAAACCCTGGACTCCGCGCCGTCGCCTCGCGGTCCACACCATGGCCAGCGCAAGCCAGGGCAACGCCGCCGCACCGCGCCCAGCGCCGCAGCCACACCCGGCCGTGTTCACCGGGACGCCGGCACCTCCTGACCCGCCAGCCGCTCCCCCGCCCGCGCCACCACCCGGTCCCCCGCCCGCGCCGCCCCCGCTGCCGCCGCCCGACCCCGGTTGTTCTGGCAGGCAGACCTCTCCCTGTGATGTGCCGGTGCACGTGAACCCGGCATCGCAGCCCCGGGTGGCCCCGCACGGCAGCCGGCACCGCCCCTCAATGCACACCCCGTTGTTGGCGCAGGAGAAGGGGATGCCAGCCACGAGGCCACACGCGCCGCCCTCCAGTTGCTGCGCGTCCGGGCAGCCGCACACCCCGGCCGTCCCGGAGGTGGGCACGCAGGTGCTGCCGCACACCGGGGCCTGCGTGTCACAGCGCTTGTAGCAACGGCCGCCGAGGCAGGTGAGATCTCCGCCAGCGCACGTACCACTCACGCACGCCGCGCACGCCCCCCCGCCGGTGTCGGGCACACAGACGCTCTTTCCGCTGACCACCTGGCAGCTTTCCCCGCCGCCGCAGCTGTTGGCGGTGCACGGGATTCTGCACACCGAGGGGCTGCCCACGCACAGCGCACCGTTCGAGCACACCTTCAACGTGCTTCCGGACT
Organism: Deltaproteobacteria bacterium; assembly: GCA_016875515.1. Lineage (GTDB taxonomy): Bacteria > Myxococcota > Myxococcia > Myxococcales > Myxococcaceae > VGRA01. The sequence goes on from VGRA01000164.1 coordinate 3,666, forward strand.
GTCCGCAGCTCTGTCCTACCGTGGCAATCTCGTTCGAGCAGGCGCACACCCCCTGGGACGTGCCGGGAATGGCGTAGCAGGCCTTCTGCGAGCAGGTGTTGTTCGCTCCCGGGTTGCAGGGCGGGTGGCACCGGCCCGCGTAGCAGGTCAGCCCGGACTGGCAATCCGAGTTGCTTGCGCACGAGGCGCACGCGGCGCTCCCTCCGGGCACGCACACCCTGTCCGGGATGGGCTGGTTCTGGGAGTTCACGAGCGACAGGCACGTCGTCCCGCCGGCGCAACTGGTGGACGCGCAGGCGTTGCACGCGCCGCCCTGGTTGTTGCCGCCGCAGCAGGCCATGCACGTGGCCTCCGCCTCGTCCCCGATGCACAGGGTGCACGTGGCGCAGTAGCGGGAGACGTCGCACCGGTCGCCGGCGTTGCCCGTCGCCGTGCACATCCCGGAGATGCACGCGTATCCGGTGGCACACTGTGCCGAGCCCGTGCATTGAGGGGTGGGACAGGCGGTTCCCGCTGGGACGCAATAGGTCTGGTTGTAGCAGACGTACCCCGGCCCACACTGGGTATCCGCCAGGCAGGACAGCGAGCAGTAGTTGACCCGGTTGTTCCTGTCCGTGAGGCAGATGCCCGAGGAGCAGTCCTGCCCGGAGGTGCAGAACCGGCACAGGTCCGGCGAGCCTACCGGCACCAGGCACGCCTGGACGTTTCCCCCGGTCGGGGTCTTCGCCGCCTGGCAGGTGGTCCCGGCCGGGCAGGTGATCCCTGCACCGCACTCCTTGGTGCAGATGTAGCCGTTGCTCGCAGACGCCCCGCGGCACTTCAGCCCTCCCGCGCAGTTGCCGTCCGACGTGCACGGGCTCCCCTGCGCGCCGGACGCACTGGTGGCCGGATAGACCCCGCAAACGTCGTTGACGTCCAGCACGTCCAGCGTCGCCTTGATGTCCCCCACGTTGTAGTACGGCGTCATCACCGCCTGCGTCTGCGGGGTGTGGTCCAGGCCAATGAAGTGCCCGGCCTCGTGCGTGGTGATGCTCTCTACGTCGTAGAACTGCCCAGGCCCGCCCAGCTTCCAGGGGATGTTGTTGTTCATCTCCATGTCCGCGTCGAACAGCTGGCCGGAGCCCTGGTACCAGCTTGTGGTGGTCACGCCGAGCGTGGAGTTGCTGTACCGCCAGTTGTTTCCGCCCAGCCAGATCATCCGGTTGGCGCCGTCGTTGCCGCTGACGGCCTGAAGCCCGGACGGGCTGGTGTAGGTGCCGCCGTAGTTGAACTGGAAGCTGGTGCAGGCCACCTCCGTGGAGGTCCAGTGGGCGTAGGATTCCCGCACCACCGGGAGGACGTTGGTGCTGAAGCCGCTCGCCAAGTTGTTGATGCCCGTGTGCGCGTACACCGAATAGGTGGGCGGCCAGGGCACGCCGTTGGTGCCGGGGTTGAACCAGCGGTGGCCGGATGGCACGGCCAGCGCCGCCCCTGCAGCGAGCGCCAGCACCGCGGAGAGACCGCGCGCGGCGCTCCTCATTTGCCACCTCCGCCGCGCACCGCGGCGCGGATGCGGGCCAGGAACGGCTCGGCCGGGCCCAGGTCCTCGCGCCCGTCCACCAGCCGCACCTTGCCGCCGCGCGGCTCATACAGCCCCATCCCGTGGCCGTCCCGCCATGCGCGGGGCTTCCCGAACGCGTCCGGCGAGAGCGTCACCTTGCCCATGGCCATGGAGGAGACGACGTAGCCCTTCGGGTCGTCACCCGGGTGGACCAGGAAGAGCAGCACCTCCTCGCCCTCGCGGAACTCAGCAGCGCCGGCCACGGACTGGCCCACGCCGCCCACCACGCCGCCCGCCTGACGCACCAGCACCGTGCTGCCGGCGCTTCCCTTCAGCACCTCCGTCACGCGGAGCTCGGTCCAGGTGTTGATGCGGCGGCCCTCGTCGTCCCACCGGGACGCAGAGCGGAGCGCCACCCCGCGCACCACGAGGTGGGCGTCTGCCGTCATCTCCTCAAAGCTCTGCTGGAGGACCACCGTGGCCTCCGCGCGGGACGTGACGAAGACTGCGAGGGCGAGGGCGAGTCCCCGGAGGGCGAGGCTTGAATTCATGCCTGCTCTATAGGACAGGGGGGGCGCCGCGAACCAGCGCCTAGCCGCTGGTGTGCCCAACCTGCCATGTCCGAGCGCCTCGCCATCTTCCTGCAGTCCGCTTCCTTCGAGCCTGCCTACCAGGCCGGGACGCTTGCGATCACCGCGGCAGCCATGGGAGACGAGGTGTGGCTGGTGCTCGGCTTCGAACCGCTGCGGGCGCTGGCTGGCGGGCGGTTGGGGAGCCCGGTAGGGGAGGTGGAGGTGGCAGAGGGGGCGCGCGCGGTGGCGCTGGGACTTCCGACGCCCGGGGAGCTGCTGGCCGAGGCACGTGCGCTGGGGGCCCGCGTGGTGGCATGCGACACGCTCGTCCGGCTCGCGGGCCTGGAGCCTGCGGCGGTCCCGCTCCTGGACGAGTCCCTGGGGCTTCCCACCATCTGGCGCCACGCACGGACCGCCCGCACCGTCACCTTCTGAGGGAAGCCGCCCCCGACATGACCGGGTTGCTCGCGGATGTCCGGGCGCTTGGCGGCCCCGGGGGCCACGGGTAGGG
>VGRA01000165.1 GCA_016875515.1 Deltaproteobacteria bacterium
GACGGTGATGGCGCTGTCCTTCCACTACCGGAACGAGGAGGCGTGCCACCGGCGGCTGGACCGGGCCAGTTCCAACGTGCTGCCTTCAGCCTACGTGCTGGTCCTCGCCGCGCTGGTCGCGTTCGGGTGAGCGGACCCCGGTAGGCGGCCGGCCGGTTGGCTCAGCCGTGCCGCGCGAGGAAGTAGATGGTGACGGCGAACACCGCCACCATGCCGGCGGTCTCCACCCAGCTGACCTTCCCGTCGTCCTGGACGCTCTTGTAGAGGATGAGCATGGGCGGGAAGGCGAGCAGCACCACGGAGGTCGTCTCCAGGTCGATGGGCAGCACGCTCCCGCGGGCCAGCATGGGGATGACCCCCAGCTGCGCGAGCCCCGCCATCATGAGCAGCACCGCCGGCAGCACCACGAAGGGCACCTGCGTGATGGCCCCGGACACCCCCGCGAGCGCAATGTCATACATCTTCCGCGCGTGGGCGCTGATCATCATCACGAACGTCCCGGCCCCGGAGAAGACGCTGAGCACCAGTGCGCCGAACATCTCCGAGTACCCGGCCCGCGTCAGCGCCTCCACCAGGATGTCCGCGAAGTCGCCCACCGCGTGCCCGCCCAACAGGGACGCACCGCCGCCCACCAGCGCGTAGCCGCCAATCCGTTCCCAGGACGGGGCGGCCTGCTCGGCCGCGCTGCCTTGCTTCGGGGCCTCGGCCTTCGGCGAGCGCTTGATGAGCTCCACCGTGGCCACCGCCTGCACCAGCAGCAGCACCACCCCCAGCCCCGCCAGGTCCAGCGCGCCGAAGCCCTCGCCCCGGTGCTCGCCGGTCTCGAACAGCTTCATGCACACCATGAGCAGGCCCGCTGACAGGAACACCCCGCCGCCCGCGGCCACCAGGTCCGTGCTGATGCGCACCAGCGCGTCCGGCATCCGCGCCTGGCCCGTGGCGTCCCGCGGCAAGAGCGCGCTGTACACGCCGAAGGCCAGCGCGTTCACGTGCAGCGTCAGCGCCACCACGATGAAGGCCACCCGCGGCTGCTGGGCCACCACGAACCCCAGCATCACCACCTCCGGCACGTTGCTCGCGAGCCCGGCGATGTTGCCCGCAACGAACTCGTTCCACCCGAGCCGCTGACCTACCCCCTGGACGGCGAGGATCATCGCCTCGCAGGAGCCGAAGACCACCATCAGCCCGCCCACCGCGAACAGCGTGGCCACGAGCGCGTGGGAGGCCCCCTTCGCGTGCAGGGCGTAGCCCGACAGGCACAACACCGTGCCCGCGCCCAGGACGCCCACCCACGTCTTTCCTCCGCCACCACCACCGGCCATGTGCACCTCCTGTTTCCTGGGGTGAGCAGTTGTACCAGAACGGCCGGGGGACCCGGTCACCCTCCGCGGGGCTACTCGAGCAAGCTCCGCAGCATCCACGCGGTCTTCTCGTGGACCTGCATCCGCTGGGTGAGCAGGTCACACGTGGGCTGGTCGTTGTCGTCGTCCGCGCGCTGGAACACCTGCCGCGCGGTGCGCGCCACCGTCTCGTGCCCCTCCACCAGCCGCTGCACCCTCTCCAGCGCCTTGGGAATGCCGGCCTCCTCCGGGATGGCGGACAGCTCAGGCGAGACTTCCAGCTTCAGCACCCTCGCAATGGGGCAGCCCACCCGGGCTGCCTCGGCGGCCTCCTCCACGCGCCGGCGGTCCGCGCCGGGCGCCCGCACCGTGGCGCTGCGTGCGCTCCGCAAGCGCGTTCCATTGTCGCAGGTGATGAACGAGCGGGCGGCCACCTGCTCCGGCGTGATGCCGCGCTCGCCCAGCTGCGCCGCCAGCGCCATGCTGAAGCAGCTGGCGTGCGCCGCGGCCACCAATTCCTCCGGGTTCGTCCCCGGGGCGTCCTCGAACCGGGTCTTTTACGAATACCCCCGCGCACTGAACACGCCGCTCCCCACGCCGAAGGTCCCCGCCCCATCCTTGATTACCCCGTTCCACTCTGCCCGCGCCGTCCGCCTCGTCTTCCGCTCCCGCTGAGCGCGGCCTGCGCGCCATTGCGCCGTCCGGATGGAGCCACCTTGGGCCAGCGCCGTCCCACCGGCGCTGAGGGGTGTCCTGCGGAGTTGGCCAGCGGACGCCGGAGGCGCGCCAGGCTGCCCGGCGTGTTTCCCAGCACGGAATGTGCTGGGCGCGGGCTGTTGCCAGGGTTTCGGAATGCCTCCCGTTCCCCGGAAAAAGTCGGCTTCCACGCCCAAGCGCCCCCCCACCGGCCGCGCTCCGGGATCCCGGTCCGCTCACGTTCACGGCGGAGGTGCTGCGATCCGACGCCTCTGGCGCGGCCTGCTTCGTGAACTTCCCGTGGGACCTCAAGGAGACCTACGGCAAGGGCAACCTCGTCCCGGTGCAGGTGTTGTGGAACGGGCGCGTTCCCTACCGGGACAGCCTCGCCAGGATGGGCAGGGACTGCGCCATGCCGCTGCGCTCGCGGACGCCTTGATGAAGGCGCCCGAGGCCCGGCGCGCGTGGGAGACCCTGTCACCCTCCTGCCAGCGCGAGTACGCGCGGTGGATCTCCGAGGCCAGGCGCGAGGAAACGCGCACAGCGCGCATCCAGAAGGCGCTGCCGCTCATCCAGGCGAAGAAGCGCCTCAAGGGATGGGGCGGTCCCGGCGGATGATCCGGGCCAGGACCACCGCGTACAGCAGCGCGGCGTAGGCAGCCAACCCTGCAAGCACGTACCCGGCGTACCGCCATTGGCGCTCTGCCGCTGCCCCCGCCCGGGCACTGCGCCGGGGTGGCGGGGGTCACCGAGACGCCGGACGCCACCGCGTCTGCCCCGGGCGCGCCGTCACACACCGCGAGCGCGCTCCCGTCCACCGTGATGACCTGCCCGCCGTGCGCGCACTGGGTGGCGCTGGCCGCGGTGACGGTCACCGTGGGGGACGTCCCGGTTGCCCCCGGAGCGCCGTTGCACACCGGGGTGGACTGCGTGTCCAGCGTCACCACCACGCCGCCGTGCACGCACTCGGCCCCCGCCGCGGAGACGGACACCACGCGCGCGGCTGCGTCCGTGCCCGGTGCGCCGTTGCAGGCCGCTGTGCGGACGCTCCCGAGCGTCACGGCCATCCCGCCGTGCGCACACTCCTCCAGGGCCGCCGAGGCCAGCGACAGGTCGGGCCCTTGCGCGTCTCCGCCATCCACGCCGTTGCACAGCGCCATGCTGCTGCCGTCCAGCGTGGCCACGCTCCCTCCGGCAGCGCACCTGGCAGCCGTTGCCGCACGCACCGCCACCACAGGCGCCGCCGCGTCCTGACCGTTCGCGCCCGGCGCGCCGTTGCAAACCACCTGCAAGGAACTGCCCGCTGTGAAGACGTACCCCCCGTGCGGGCACTGGCCTTCCGACGCCGCGGTCACCACCGCAGCCAGGGCAGGCGCCCCGTTGCACACGTACGCGGTCTGGGTCGTTTCGTCTGCCCCGAGCGCCCCGTCCCCGTTGGCGTCCACCCCTGGCCGGACGGCGAGCCCCCCGTGCTCGCCGTGGGGCCCCGCGGGCTCGGGCTCCACGACCGCTTGCGTGTAGACCGGCCGCTTGGAGGGCACGCCGCCACAAACCACGCTGAGCGAGGCCAACAGGAGGACCACGGGGGAGCGGGCACCAACGGCGGGAAATGACATGTTCAGGAACAGGTAAATTCTTCTGGGTCAAGCTTGTCGAGTCGCGTTCGGGCCGACGTGTGGTCCTGGTGCCGTCCTCGCCGGGGGGCTTGAGTGTTGGCCGGGATGGGTGCAGAGAGGGGCGCCATGGCCACTCCCGCACCCACCTCCCGCTTCCCCGGGCTGTCCCCCGCCGCCGTCTGGCACCACTTCGCCACGCTCTGCGCCATCCCCCGCCCCTCCAAGGCCGAGGGGGCCGTGCGGGACGCGGTGGAGGCATGGGCCCGCGGGCGGGGGCTCGCCACCCGCCTGGACGCCGTGGGCAACCTCCTCATCCGCAAGCCTGCGCACCCCGGGCGTGAGGGCGCCCCCACCGTCGCCATCCAGGGCCACCTGGACATGGTGACCCAGAAGAACGGCGACAGCGCGCACGACTTCACCCGGGATCCCATCCGCACGGAGGTCCAGGACGGGTGGGTGGTGGCCCCCGAGACGACGCTGGGGGCGGACAACGGTCTGGGCGTGGCCATGGCGCTGGCCGCTCTGGAGGACGACACGCTCGCCCACGGCCCGCTGGAGGTGCTCCTCACCATTGACGAGGAGTCCGGCATGTCCGGTGCGCACGGACTGGAGCCGCAGGCCCTGGAGGCGCGGCTGATGCTCAACCTGGACACCGAGGAGTGGGGGGAGTTCTACCTGGGCTGCGCGGGCGGCGTGGACGTGGATGCGTCTGAGTCCTTCCAGCCCGAGCCCGTCCCGGCGGGCCACGTCGTCCTGGCCATCACCGTGCGGGGCCTGCGCGGGGGCCACTCCGGCATCAACATCCACGAGGGCCGGGGCAACGCCATTCGCGCGCTCGTGGGCGTGCTCGGCGCGCTCGGCAACGGCGTCCGGCTGGCCAGCTTCGACGGGGGCACGGCGCGCAACGCCATCCCCCGCGAGGCCACCGCGGTGGTGGTGCTGCCTGCAGCGGCCGCCGAGGGATTGAAGGACCGCCTCGCCGCGGAACAGGCGCGGCTGCGGCGCGCGCTGGACGCGGAGCCGGGGCTGGAGTTGGTGGGCGTTCCCGCCACGGCCGCGGCGCTCCTCCCCGCCGGGGCCGCGCAGCGCTGGATGGAAGCGCTCGGCACTGCCCCCTTCGGCGTGGCGCGCATGAGCGCGGACGTCCCCGGCGTGGTGGAGACCTCCAACAACTTGGGCGTCGTCCGGCTCTCCGCGGAGAAGGGCCACGCCAACCTGATGGTCCGCTCGCTGGTGGACGCGGAGTTCCTGCGGCTGGGCAAGTCCATTGCCGCGCACTTCGAGTCCCGGGGCATCGGGGCCCGCCTGTCCGGAGAGTACCCGGGCTGGAAGCCGAACCCCTCGTCCAAGCTGCTCGCGCTCTGCCAGAAGGCCTACACGGACACCTTCCACGCGGACTCGCACGTGCAGGTCATCCACGCGGGGCTGGAGTGCGGGATCATCGGCGCCAAGTACCCGGGCCTAGACACCGTGTCCTTCGGGCCCACCATCCGCGGCGCGCACGCCCCGGGGGAGCGGGTGGAGATCGAGTCCGTGGGGCGCTGCTACCAGCTGCTCCGCACCATCCTCGAGCGGGTGTGACGTGGGGCCCGGAGGCGAGGGATGACGCGCCCGCTTCCATGGCCCCGGGACACCTTGCCGCTGATGCTGGCGCCCATGCAGGGCGTCACCAACCGCGCCGTGCGCCAGGTGTTCGCCCAGTGGGTCCGGCCGGACGTGCTCTTCACCGAGTTCATGCGCGTGCGCCCCGGTGGTGACGGCGGCGCGGCGCGGCTGTCCCAGGGAGACCTGGCAGACGCAAAGCCCCAGGAGCACGGGGTGCCGCTGGTGGCCCAGCTCATTGGCCGGGACCGCGAGGTGCTCCTCGAGGCGGCGCGAGAGGTCCAGGGGGCGGGCGCGGTGCACCTCAACCTCAACATGGGCTGCCCCTACGGCCGCATGAACGTGGGCTGCGGAGGGGGCATGCTCGAGCGGCCGGAGGAGCTGCCGGACATCCTGGGCGCGCTGCGCGAGGCCATCCCCGGCAGCTTCTCCGTCAAGGTCCGCGCCGGGTACGCGGACCCGGAGCAGGTCTTCTCCCTGCTGCCCGTCTTCGAGGCGGCCGGCGTGGACTTCCTGGTCCTCCATGCGCGCACGGTGGTGCAGCGCTACGAGGGGCACGCCGACCACGGCATCACCGCGCGCGTCGTGCAGCAGACCCGGCTCCCGGTGATTGCCAACGGCGACATCCGCACAGTGGAGGGCGGCCACCGCGTGCTCGAGCAGACCCGTGCCGCGGGGCTCATGCTCGGGCGGGGCGCGCTGCAGGATCCGCTCCTGTTCGAGCGCCTGCGGGGCAGGGCGAGCGCGGCGCCCACGGAGGACGAGCTCCGGGGCACGCACCAGCGCTTCCTGCGCGAACTGGCGCAGCGGTACGGCGCGCTCTTCTGCGGGGATGCGCAGGTGCTCGCCAGGCTCAAGGGCTCGCTCGCGGTGATGGACGTGCCAGAGGAGAGCAAGCCCTACCGCGCGCTGCGTAAGGCGAAGAGCGTGCGCGCCTTCTGCGAGGCGGTGGAGGCGCTGGCGGCCCGAACTGCAGGCCGGACCCGGGAGGGCACCGGG
>VGRA01000166.1 GCA_016875515.1 Deltaproteobacteria bacterium
GCCGCCTCGGGCAGCAGCCGCACCGCGCGCGCGAGCGACTCCGCCGCCGCCGCGCGGTCCCCCAGGCGAGTGGCCTGCAGCTCCGCCAGTTCCCGCAGCGCCGCCGCGGCCAGCCGGACATCTCCCAGCTGTTCGGCCGCGCGCGCACGGGCTGCGAGCACGTCCGAGAGCTTCGCCACTTCGCCACGGCGCCGCAGCAACTCCTTCATTTCGCCGAGCGCGGTGAGGTCCAGCGGCTCGTGCAGCAGGAGCTCCGACAGGGCCTGCGCCGCGGTGGCGAGGTCGCCGGACAGGTCCCGCGCGGCTGCGGCCAGCCTCCGCAGGAGCCTGTTGCGCGCCGGCCCAGCAGGCTCCTGCGCGGAGAGTTCCCGCAGCGCCCGGCACAGCGCCTCGCCGTCTCGCGTGGCCTCCGCCACCGCGAGCACCCCCTCCAACGCCACCCGTTGGCGCGGCTGGGCCTCCAGCGCAAGACCGTACAAGCGGGCCGCGGCATCCAGCCTGCCGAGCCTCACCCGGTACAGCTCGCCGGCCTCCACGGCCAGGGCCGCCCGCTCCGCCGCGTCCCCCGGGAGGCGCGCCAGTTTCTCCAGTGCATCCGCCAGCTCCGCCGCACGTCCCTCGGCACGGAACGCCGGCACCAGCACCGAGAGCGCAGCGGCGTCCCGGGCGTCCAGCGCCAGCGCCGCGGCCAGCGCCTCCCGCGCGCGGCCGGGCTCCCGGAGCTGCCCCTCGTACAGTCGGGCGAGGACGTGCCACGCCTCGTGCGCCGCCTGGCGGGTGGCGGCCTCCGCAGGCTCCGGGCCGGCCAGCTCCACCACCTGCTGCGCCGCGGCGAGCGCCTCCTGCCAGCGCCCCAGCCGCTCGGACACGCGCGCCACGCCGAGCGCCGCGCGCACGTCCGCGGGACGCAGCGACAGCACCTCCCGGTAGCGGAGCAGCGCGTTGTCCAGCTGCCCCGGGCCGGTCTCCCAGGCGCGCCCGGCCAGCAGCGAGGCGTCTGCCACCTGCTCCAGCGCGTGCTGGCCCAGCGCCACCTCGCGGAGGCGATCCAGCGCGCGCAGCGCGCGGAGGGGATCCCCGGCGCGCAGGCACAGTTCCCCCAGCAGGTGCAGCGCGTCCGGCAGGTCCGGCTGGAGCCGCAGCGCCGCCTCGCAGTGGAGCCGCGCCGCGGAGAGTTCGGACGGGGCGCCGGCAGCGGACAGGCGGGCGAGCTGGACGTGCGCCTCGGCCGCCACCCGGACGTCCCGGGCGAGCGCGGAGACGCGGCGCCACGCGCGCAGCGAGGAGGCGCGGTCCCCGGACGCGTCTGCCGCCCGCGCCAGCGCCAGCAGCGCAGGGAGGTGGTCTGGTCGCAGCCCGAGCAGTTCGTGCAGCGCACGGACCGCGACGCCCGGCGCCACGCCCGCAGCGGCGCGCGCGGAGGCCTCGGCAGCGAGGAACGCGGAGGCGAGCTCCCCGGCCGCACGCGCGTGCAGGGCGAGCGCAAGGTAGCGCCCTGCCGCGGCAGCCCTCTCCCCGCGGCGCTCCCGCAAAACGGCCTCGGCCCACAGCGGGGCGGCGGCCTTCGGGCGCCGGGCGGCGAGCAGTTCCGCCACGTCCAGCGCGAGCGCCTCCGCGGCCGGGTCCGCCACGAGCAGCTGCAGCAGCCGCTCCACCGCGAAGGGGTGGGCGTCCGCCACGTCCCCGGCGCGCAGCCACGCCTGCCGCGCCTCGTCCCAGCGCCCCTCGGCCAAGAGCGACTCCGCGCCCGCGAACGCGCGCGTCCCCTCCAGCTGCAGCAGCAGGGACTCGTCTGGCGTGGCGGTGGGCGGGATGCCGGAGGCGGTGAAGCGGAGCACCAGCGCGGAGGGCGTCACCTCCACGTGGGACAGCTGCGCGCGCTCCACGTCCGGCGCCTTGAAGCCGCGGGAGACCGCGGCCAGGTCCGAGAGCCTCGGTAGCACGCGCGCGGTGAATCCGGAGGCGCCGCGCAGGCGCACCCCGGGCAGGACGTCCAGTTCCACCAGCGCGCGGGCAATCAGCGCAGGGACCGCGGCCGCAGGGGTGGCGGCCGGGGCGTACAGGCGCACGTCGTACACCCACGCCCCCAGGTCCGGGCCTAAGCCGTCCAGCGCCACCTTGAAGCTCACCGGGGCGCCGCCGGCCGCGGCCAGCTTCGCCTCCCCCTCCAGGTAGCCGGCGCGCAGGTGCAGGGCCACATCCGAAAGTCCTCCCGCCCTCCCTGCCGCATCGGCCATCCGGCGCCGCAAGACCTCCGCCGAGACGGTCACCTCCAGCTCGCCGAAGAGCAGCTTCTGCCGCTGGAAGCGCGAGGCGCCGCCGGTGACATTGAAGGGGAAGGTGACGTCCGGCACCTGCAGCGCGAAGTCGGTCACCACCACGCCCGGGGCCACGTCCAGCGGCGGAAAGCCCACGAACGCGCGGCGGTCCAGGAGCCGGAGCTCCGGTCCGCCCGGGGGCCTCTCGGGAGAGGGGCTCAGGGAGCGTTCGTCGGCCATGGTGCAGCGGGCGAAGCTACCACCCGGTGTGCGCTACCGGGAGTTTCCGTCCCGCTTGAGGAAGGCGGTGCCCCGGCTGCCGGGCGAGGAGGCCTCCTGCAGCAGCGCATCCACTGGGTCGACGCCGACGATGTGCACCGCCCCGATGCCCGCCTTCAGCATCTCGAAGCTCTCCTCCACCTTGGGAATCATCCCGCCCTGGATGGCACCGGAGGCCACCTGCGCCTTCGCCTCTGCGCGGGTGAGGACGGGGATGCGGGTGGACGGGTCGTTCTTGTCCCGCAGCACGCCGGGGACGTTGGAGACGAGCAGCAGCTTCGCCGCCTTCAGCTCCGCGGCGATGCGCGTGGCCACCGTGTCCGCGTTGATGTTGAGGGCGTTTCCCTCGGCATCACCGCCCAGCGAGCCGAGCACCGGGACGAAGCCCGCGTCCGACAGCCGGGTGAGCGCGGCCACGTCCACCGAGGAGATGTCCCCCACGAGCCCCAGGTCCACCGGCTCCGGCCCCGCCCCGCTCATCACGCGCGGCGGGCGGCGCGTGGCCACCACCAGCGAGGCGCTCATGCCGGACAGGCACAGGGCGGGGACGCCTGCCGCGCGCATGGCGGAGGCCACGTCCACGGACACCTGCCCCGCGAGCGTCATCTTCATCACCTCCAAGGTGGCCTCGTCCGTGTAGCGGCGGCCGGCCACCATGCGCGGCTCCAGCCCCAGCCGCTTCTGCATCTCGGTGGCCTGGGGGCCGCCGCCGTGCACCACCGCCACGCGCACGCCTGCGTCCAGAAAGGTGCGCGCCGCGTGCCCCACGGAGCCGGCCAGGCGGGCGCGGTCCTGCGCCAGCTCCCCGCCAATCTTCACCACGAACCACTGCCCCCGGAAGCCGGACAGTCCGCTCATGGCCACAGCCCCGGCTCGCCCAGCGTCAGCCGCTCGTCGAAGCCCATCATGGCGTTGAACGCCTGCACCGCCTGCCCCGCGCCGCCCTTCACCAGGTTGTCCAGCGCGCTGAAGCAGACCACCCGCCGGGTGGATCCGGTGACGGGTCCCAGCGAGAAGCCCACCTCCACGTAGTTGGAGTGGGCCACGCCGATGACCTCCGGCTGCCGCCCGCTCACCACGCGCACGAACGGCTCGCCCGCCCACGCCTTCTTCCACAGCGCGTCCAGCTGCGCCGCCGTGGTGTCCGCCGGCACGCCCGCGAAGGAGGTGGCGAAGATGCCGCGCGGCAGCGGGGCGGACACCGGCACGAACTCCAGCGTGGTGGCCTCCGAGCCGCCGGCCCGGCGCAGCGTCTGCAGTATCTCCGGCACGTGTTGGTGCTCCAGCGGCTTGTAGGTGCGCAGGTTGGCAGCACGCAGCGGGTGGTGGGTGGTGATTTGCGGGTTGGCGCCGCTGCCGGAGCTGCCGGTGGCGGCCACGGTGTGCACCGGGCCGGAGAGCAGCCCGCCGCGGGCCAGCGGCATCAGCCCCAGCGCAATGGCGGTCGCGAAGCAACCGGGGCTCGCCACGTACCGGGCGGTCTTCAGTGCGGCGCGGTCCAGCTCCGGCATGCCGTAGGTGAAACGCCCCTCGCGAAGCAGCTCCGGCGCGGGGTGGGCAGCGCCGTAGAAGGCGGCGTAGGCGTCCGGGTCCCGCAGGCGGAAGTCGCCCGACAGGTCCACGATGCGGCAGCCGCTGTCCAGTATCTCCAGCACCACCGCGGCGGTGGTCTTGTGCGGCATGGCGAGGAACACCACGTCCGCGCCCTTCACCGCCTCCTTCGGCGCCACCTGCTCGAAGACCAGCTCCGTCAGCCCCTGCAGGTTGAGGTGCACGTCCCCCACCCGCTTGCCCACGTTGTCCACCGCGGTGACGCGGACCAGCTCCACGTGGGGGTGGAACAGCAACCGGCGAAGGATTTCCGCGCCGCCGTAACCCGTGCCGCCGATGAGCACTGCCTTGAGCTTGGCCATGGTAGCCGTGGGTTCTGCCGCAAGTCGGGGTTCCGCGGAAGGGCGCGGGTGGGTCAGGCGTTGAACGCGAACGGCAGCACGCACGCCTCGCCGGGCTGCAAAAGCCGCGGGGACGGCTGTCCACCGCGGGCCGTCCACGGCTCCACGCAGACGTAGTCCTTCCCCGCCACGGTCCACGTCACCATCACCGGAAAATCCGCCGTGAACCAGTCGAAGGCCACGGGCGTCAGGCCCGGTCGGTGCAGCACCGGGCGCCCGCTGCGCGCGTCCAGCAGGTGCACGTCCCACTCGTCCGCGGTGAAGTCGAAGCCGCCGAACGGCCGCTCCTCCCCCGTGCGGTTGTCGAACACGCGGGACGCCTCCACCTCCAGGCGCGTCCCCGCCTTCACCCCGTCCGGGACGAAGAAGTAGGGGTGCAGGCCGTAGTGCACGGCCTGCGGTGCCCCGCTGCGGTTCTCCACGCGCGCGTCCACCGAGAGCCGCCGCCCTGCCAGCTGCACCGAGAGCTCCAGCCCGTACGGCGCCACCTCCAGCCCCATCCGCAAGAGCGCCACCTCCCCGCCCGCCGCCTCGCGGACCTCCCACGCCCGCGTCCGCGCCACGCCGTGCTGCGGCAGCGGGCTGCCCGGGGGCGGCCGCCCGGCGAAGGGGAACAGCACCGGGATGCCGCCGCGGACGTTCTTCGTGGTGTCCCGGAGCGTGGCCTCGTCCAGGTACAGCACGGGCTTCCCGTCCACCTCGAAGCGGGCCACCAGCCCTCCCCGCGCGGGGTGCACCTCCACCCGCCCCACGGGGTTGGTCAACGCCCAGACATCCCACCCCGGCCCTGCGCGGCGCTCTGCTCGGCTTTCCACGGTGGAATGGGGCTATAAGCCCTCCCCGCCATGCTCGTCATCCGGGATGTCCAGAAGACGGACCTGCAGGGCCTCAAGCGGCTGGCGGCGGTGCTGGACACCGTCAACCTGCCCAACAACGAGGCCGTGCTCGAGCAGCTCATCGACACCTCCGTGCGGAGCTTCTCCGGCCGCATCAAGAACCCGCTGCAGCGCGAGTACCTGTTCGTGCTGGAGGACCTCCGCAACGAGGTCATCGTGGGCACCAGCATGGTGATTGCCCAGCACGGCACCTACGAGTCCCCGCACGCCTACTTCGAGGTGAGCGAGCGCGAGCACTACTCGGCCAGCCTGGACCGGCACTTCCGGCACAAGGTGCTGTCCATTGGCTACAACTACGACGGCCCCACGGAGATTGGCGGCCTGGTGGTGGACCCGCCCCGGCGCAGCGGCCCGGAGAAGCCCGGCAAGCAGCTGTCCTACGTGCGGTTCCTCTACATGGCCGCGCACCGCCGGCTGTTCCGGGACAAGGTGCTCGCGGAGCTGATGCCGCCGCTGGGCAAGGACGGCAAGAGCGTCCTGTGGGAGGCGCTCGGGCGGCGCTTCACCGGCCTCACCTACCAGGAGGCGGACCGGCTCAGCCGCGCCAACAAGGAGTTCATCAAGGAGCTGTTCCCCCAGTCGGACATCTACGTGACGCTCATGGGGGACCGGGCCCAGCGCGTGGTGGGCGAGGTGGGCCCGGAGACCAAGGGCGTGCAGCGGATGCTCGAGCGCATCGGCTTCAAGTACGTGGAGCGGATTGATCCCTTCGACGGAGGCCCCCACTACGAGGCGCTGCTGTCGGACGTGTCGCTGGTGCGCCGCTTCCGCACGGCGAAGCTGGGGCCCACCCCCTTTGAGGAGGAGGGTGAGGAGATGCTCGTCTCGTGCGAGCGCGAGTCCGGCCGCAGCCGGTTCCGCGCCG
>VGRA01000167.1 GCA_016875515.1 Deltaproteobacteria bacterium
GCGCCCCCAGGGCGGCGAGCAGCGCGGCCACCACCGCGGCACACCAGATGCCAAGCGGAGGCACCTCCCGGACCACGGCGCGGTCCAGCAGGTCGCTGAGCAGCAACGCGTGCACGGTGGACTGGGGCCCCGGCTCGCCGCTGGCCAGCCCCCCCACGTCCCCGAGGAAGTCCCACGCCGGCGAGACGACGAAGTGACACCCCTGGACGCGCGCGGCGGTGGCGGCATCCACCCTGCCGGTGGAGGGGTCCACCGCGCGCCACAATTCCAGAAAGGACTCGGCCCGGAGCCCGCCCCGCCAGCCGGCCGGCCGGGACGACGCCTCGGTCATCCACCGGCAGGAAGAGCCCGTCCGCCTCCAGCCCGTCCGGCCGCTGCACGAGCGGGGACAGGGAGGGGCAAGCCCCGCGCCTGCAGCCACATGGCCAAGGCAAGCGAGGGCACCCGGCGCCCCTCCGCCTCCGCCAGCGCGAAGGCCGACCGCACCCGCCCCGCCGGGGAGACCGGCATGGCGTACGTGCCCAGCGCAGACGCCTCCGGGACGGGGCCACACGGGGGCGCGAAGCGGCCGTAGGGGATGGCCGGGGTGGGCCCGGTGGGCAGCGTGCGGTGGGCGGGGATGGGCTCGGTCGGCTCGCCGCCGGCAGGCAGCGGCACTGTTCCGGTGACGGCGCGGCCATGGGCGCGCAGGGCATCCGCGAGCACGCCGAGCGCCCCGGGCCCATCCCGGTCTGGCTGCAGGTAGGCAAAGTCGAACCCGAGCTCGCCCGCCCCCGCCGTGGTGAGGGCCCGCACCACCCGGGCCACCTCGGTGCGCGGCACCCGCCCGTTCCACTGTGCGCAGGCCGCCTCATCCATGAGCAGCAGCGCCACGACCTCACGCGCACGGAGCTCCCCGGACGCCTTCAGGGACGCGCCCAGCATCCGCTCGTCCAGCGCCTGGAAGGGCCCCGTCCAGGCGAGCATGCCCGCCACCGCGGCGAGGCCGAGTGCAGCGAGCACCGCGCGGGCAGGAAGGGGCAGGGAGGGAAGCTGGGGCACGGGGGGCTGCGCTACCAACCCCTAGAGCATCGCGCCAGGGTCCACGTCGATGACCACCTTCACCGCGGAGGGAAGCTCGGGCAGCAGCGCCTCGGCGGCATCCAGCGGCCCGGCCATGGCGGCGTGGGTGGGCGCTTTCAGCAGCAGCTGCCAGCGCGTCTTGCCCCGGATGCGGGCAATGGGGGCAGGCGCGGGCCCCAGCAGCCGCACCCCCACCGCCGCCCGCGGCAGCGCCCGGGCCATCTTCTGCCCCAGCGCGCGCGCCACCGCCGCCGTCTGTTCCGGGTGCTCCCCTTCAACGCGGATGGCCACCATGCGCGCGTACGGTGGATAGAGGAACCCCTCCCGCCACTGAAGTTCCTGCGCGGAGAAGCCGTCGTAGTCGTGGTGCAGCACGCGCGAGACGGCCTCCGAGTCCGGGTTGTAGGTCTGCACCAGCACGCGCCCCGGATCCCGGCCGCGCCCCGCCCGCCCCGCCACCTGGGTCAGCAGGTGGAACGTGCGCTCGGCGGAGCGGAAGTCCGGCAGCGAAAGCGAGCTGTCTGCCATCACCACGCACACCAGCGTCACCCCGGGGAAGTCATGCCCCTTGGCCACCATCTGCGTGCCCACGAGGATGTCCGTCTCGCGCCGCGCGAAGGCGGCGAGCAGCTCCGTCAGCTTCTCCGCGGAGGACGCCGCGTCCCGGTCCAGCCGCGCCACCCGCGCCGTGGGGAAGCGCTCGGCCACCTCCGCCTCCACGCGCTCGGTGCCCACGCCCAGGAGCAGCAACTGCCCGTTGCACTCTGGACAGGCAGCGGGCAGCCCGTGCGCATCCCCGCAGTAGTGGCACTGCACCCTGCCGCTGGAGAGGTGGTGCGTGAGGCACACGTCGCAGGCGCGGCAGCGCAGCGAGTGGCCGCACACGGCGCACACCACGAAGGTGCTGTGGCCGCGCCGGTTGAGGAAGAGGATGACCTGCTGGCCGCGCGCGAGCGTCTCCCCCATGGCCTGCAGCAGCGGCGGGGAGAGAACCGGGGCCTCCTCGGCGGCGCCGGGCACGCGCGGCCGGGCCGCCCGCAGGTCCACCAGCGCCACTTCGGGCATGGGCCGGTCGTCCACGCGCGCGTCCAGCACCAGCTTGCGGTAGCGGCCGCGCCGGGTGTTCTCCAGCGTCTCCAGGGACGGCGTGGCGCTGCCCAGCACCACCGTGGCCCCGGCCTGGCTGCCGCGCACCACGGCGAGATCGCGCGCCTGGTAGCGCAGCTTCTCCTCCTGTTTGAAGGAGGGATCGTGCTCCTCGTCCACCACCAGGAGCCCCAGCCCCTGCAAGGGTGCGAAGAGGGCCGAGCGCACCCCCACCGCCAGCCTGAGTTCCCCCGAGCGGAGCCGCTGCCACGCCCGCAGCCGCTCCCGGTCCTTCAGCGCCGAGTGCAGCACCGCCACCGCGTCCCCGAAGCGGCTGCGGAAGCGCCCCACCAGCTGCGGGGTGAGCGCAATCTCCGGCACGAGGATGAGCACCCCCTTGCCCCGGGACAGCGCGTGCTCGGCCGCCTGCAGGTACACCTCCGTCTTGCCGCTGCCGGTGACGCCGTGGAGGAGGAACGGCGAAAAGCCCCCGGCGTCCAGCGCCTCGCGCAGTGCCTGCACCGCGCGCACCTGCCCCGGCGTGAGCTCCCGGTGGCGACCCTGGTGAAGCCCCTCGCGCACGGTGGCCACCTGCGCCACGGACTCCAGCTGCACGAGCCGCTTCTCCCGGAGCTTCTTCAGCGTCTCGCGCGCGCCGGGGATGGCGTGGGCCACCTCGTCCACCGGGGCCCGTCCGCCCACCGCCAGCAGGTACGAGAGCGCGGCGGCCTGCGCGGGGGCCCGCTTGAGCGCCTCGGGTGACGCCCCCGGCAGCGCGGCGGCGAACCAGGTGACTTTCGCCGCCGCTTCCTTCGCGTCGTCCTGCCCGCTCAGCCCGGGCGGAAGCGCGGCGCGGATGGCCTCGCCCAGGGGGTAGCGGTAGTGGCGCGCGGCGAAGCGGAGCAGTTGCACCAGGTCCGCGGGCAGCGCCGGCACCACGTCCAGGATGCGGTCCACCGCCTTGAGCCGCCCGCCCGCCCCCTCCGGGAGCACGTCCGTCTCGCCCAGGTAGAAGCCCAGCGCCTTTCCACGCCCGAACGGGACGAGCACCCGCTGCCCCGGCAACAGCTGCCCGCGCAGCGCGTCCGGGATGGCGTAGGTGAACTCCCCCCGCACGGGGCGGCCCACGGCGACGCTGGCGTACGGCGGGGTGGCCACGTGGCTCCGGGAGTCCCTGGGCGGCTCAGGGCGCCTGGAAGAGGGCGTCCGGCGCGGCACTGCGCGGCTCGGCGGACAGCGCGGTGAAGCGCAGCTGGAGCTCCGTCCCACGCCACACCTCCAGCACGCGCGGGAAGGCCTTTCCGGAGCCGGCGGTGGCGTAGTCCAGCAGCCGCACGTCCCACGCCTGCCCCTGCGCGTCGGAGAAGCGCAGGCGCGCCGGCGTCAGCGCCTCCTTGTAGACGAGCAGGTGGGGCTTGCCCTCGGCGCCCTCCCCGAGCAGGTACGTCACCTGCCCGGCGAAGCGGGAGAGCTGGGACTTCTTCGGCTCCACGCCCAGCGAGGCGAGGTGCCGCTCCACCGTGGCGCGGGCCTCCGGGGCTCCGGGGCTCCGGCTGCCCAGCAGCGCGCACGCCTGCTGCAACCCCACCTGCAGCGCCTCCACCGCCGGCCCCTCGGCCCGCACCTTGCCGGCGTTGGACACCGCCGCCGCCTTGCCGCCGCCGCCGCGCAGTTCCAGGCGGCAGCGCCCGGGCTGCTTCACCCAGGCCTCGGCCTCCACCTGCAGCTCGCGCGCGTCCGGCGGCTGCAGGAAGGTGGCGGCCGCCTGCGCCGCCGCGGTGCCGTACAGCGAGGCGGTGCCGGCCATGCGCCAGCTGCCTGCCCCGGAATCCTCCTTCCCGTCCGCCATGCGCCGCAGGACGTGCCACGCCGGCATGACGTAGCCGAGCGCGGCGGTGGCGAGCAGCGCGGTTGCGAGGGCGGTCAGCTTTCTCAAGGCGCGTGGACTCCGGGGAGGGCGGGGGCAGCGAACTGTAGGGAGCCACCTCCGCCGGGGTCAACGCGCGGGCGCGAATCTCCCGGCCCCGCCGGACCGGGGCTAAGGTGAAGCCCTGCATGCGCCCCGTCCTCCTCACGCTGCTGCTCTCGCTCGGGCTGCCCCTGGCAGCGGCCGGGCAGGAGGGGCCGGACCTGCGCGAGCTCTCCACCGCGCGCGCGCTGGGGATGGGCGGCGCCTACCGCGCGCTGGGGATTGCCGGCGAGGCGGTGGTGGGCAACCCCGCGGCCATGAGCCTCTACCGGCGGTACGCGGTGGACGTGACGGGGGCGTATGATCTGCAGAGCAAGTACGCGTTCGGCAACGCCACCATCGTGGACAGCCAGACCAACGTGCTGGCGGCGGGGGTGGCCTACCACCTGGTCACGCTGGGCTCCGGGGAGCAGCAGCGGCTCACCCACCACAACACGCTCGCCCTCTCCTTCCCCCTGTCCGACGTCCTGATGATCGGCACGAGCGGCAAGTACCTGCTCACCTCGGGCGCAATTTCCTCCAACGCGGTGACGCTGGACGTGGGCGTACTGGTCCGGCTGCTCGGGCTGGTGGTGGGGGTGTCCGGCCACAACCTCGTGGACATCTCCAACCCGGACGCCACGCGCTACTATGCGCTCTCGCTCGGGTACGGCGGCGGCGGTCCGCTGAACCTGGCGTTGGACCTGCGCTCAGACCTGGGGCCGCGGGCGGTGGAGACGCTGACGGTGAACGCGGGGGTCGAGTACGTCCTGGGCCAACTCGTCCCGGTGCGGGTGGGCTACTCCAACGACCGCCGGCTGGGGCGGCAGGATCTCTCCGTGGGGACCGGCTTCGTGGTGGACAGCACCGGCGTGGACGTGGCGTACCGGCGGGAGCTGGACGGCAAGGGCCAGATGCTGCTCGTCACCTTCCGGCTGCAGGCGGGGCGCTGAGCGGGTACCACGGCGCGGCCAGGACGCGCCACCCGTCTGAGGCGACGAACCGCAGCAACTCCGCCACCTCCTCGTCCAGCGCGCGCTTTGAGCGCAGCGCCAGCACCGCCGCCCCCACGCCGCCGCAGGTGACCAGACCTGCGCGGTTGGCCGCGTGGCGCGCGCACATGGCCAGCTCTTCCAGCGGCGGCGCGTCCCCCAGCGCCCCCAGCGTGCCCGCCAGCTGGGAGCGCAGGTCCCCCGGCAGGTGGGCGCGCAAGGCGTGGGCCGCGGGGGCCAGCCTCCGGCCTCCCCGCACCGCGGCCGGCAGCGCGGAGAGCAGCGCCTCCAGCTGCTCGGGGGGGACGAGCCGCAGCACGCGCAGCAGCGGCAGCTGCGTGAAGAGCGCCCGCCCGGCGAAGAACCGGAGCTCCCCGGCAGGCAGCGTGCGCTGGACCGCGAACGCCCCCACCTGGAGCCGGACGGCGCCCCCTGCCCCAGCGCCGAGCGCGAAGGGCGGCCCCGCCTGGGCCATGCACCCGGGCGGGGGCGAGCGCAGCCCGAGCACGCGGACGGCCGAGGCCAGGGCTTCGAGGGCCGCCGGCGCGCCCGGGCCCGCTCCCGCCGTGAACGGCTGCCCGGGCGGAGGGCCCTGCGTCTCGCTGGAGGCCGCGAGCAGCGCCACGCCGCAGGCAGACAGCATCCCCGCGAGCGGACCGGACAGCTCCCGGGGCAACAGCTGCGCGCGCTCCGGTTCGCCGAGCAACCACCGTGGCGCCTCCGGTGCGGTGCCCGGCTCGCCCTCGAGCGCCTGCGCAACCTCCCGTGCGAGGCCGCCGAGCCAGCCGTCTCCCGCGCGCGCGCGCGCCTCGGACCAGGCACGCCACTCCCTGCCGTCCAGCAGCGGCGTTGGCAGGGCGGGGCTCCGCGGCGCCACGGTGGGCACCTCCTCCGGCGGGCGGTCACCCCGGCGCGCCTCGTCGTAGGGAAGCAGCACGGGGACAAGCCCGGGATTCGTGGAGGCGCCGTCCATGGGCAGCCCGCCGGGCAAGGTGTCCCGGCGCTCACCCGCGACCCGCATTTCCGCCTCCACCGGCCCGGTTCGGGGCTCCAGCGGGGCCCACGGCCCCGGGGACCCATCGGCGGCGAGACCTGCCGGCCCATCCTCGTATGCCGGGCGGGCGTCTGCCCAGGCGCGAGGCGCGGTCGTTTCCTCCG
>VGRA01000168.1 GCA_016875515.1 Deltaproteobacteria bacterium
TCTGGGCTGTCCGGCCGTCCCGGACATCTCCTCCGACGCCGGCACCACCGGCCCCTTCCGCGTGGGTCCCGAAGGGGGCGAGGTGATCCGGGAAGGGGTGGTGCTGGTCGTCCCCCCGGGCGCCCTGGACACAGAGATCATCCTCAGCGTCACCGTGGTGGACACCGGCATCCCGGAGGTGCCCGAGCGCAAGCGGATCTCCTTTGGCTACCGGGTCTCCCCGTCCAACCTGGTGCTGCGCGCCCCGGTGACGCTGCGCATCCCCTGGCAGGAGGACCGGCGGGTGAGCGGCGTGAAGCCCTCGGCGTACGACGTGCGACGCAACCAGGGAACGGAGCCCTACCTGGCCCTGCCCGGCGCCACGCTGGATCCGGACGTCCCCGGGATGATGAAGGCGGAGTCGGAGCGGCTGGGGACGTTCTGGATCACCAGCCCTGCCCTGCCCACCGTCTCGGCCCTGGAGCTCACGCCGGAGGAGTCCGCCGTCGGGGCAGGCCAGGCGCAACAGCTGACGGCGCGCGTGCTGGACGCGGCGGGAGATCCCATCCCGGACGTCCCGGTCACCTGGACGGTGCTGCCCCCCCGGATGGGCAGCGTGGACGCCGCGGGGCTGTTCACCGCCGCCTCGCCCGGCACCGCCTACATCACGGCGGAGGCCGCCGGCCTCACCGCGGAGGCGGTGGTGCGGGTGCAGGGCACCACGGTGGGGCCGTCCACCTTCGTGCACGAGACGCCGTTCCCCACGGGCAATGATCTCCACGGCGCGCTCCACGCCAACGGCCACCTCGCCGTGGTGGGAGACAACGGAACGGTGCTCGTCCGGTCGCCGCTGGGAAGCTGGACCCGCACCTTCTCCTCCCCCGGGGTGACGCTCACGGCGGTGGCCGGCCCGCTGCCCGGACAGGGGGTGGCCGTGGGGTCCGTGGGCACTCAGGGGGCGGTGGTCTCCTTCGGCGCGGGCGCGCAGGCCACCTTCAAGGCCTTCCCCACCTGCACTCCCCGGGCGGCGTGGTTCGACGGGACGCACGGCATGGCGGTGGGGGACGGCAACGACGTGCTGGTGTACCGCAACGGGCAGTGGGAGGCGGAGTACAGCCCGTCCTTCGAGTCGCTGCTGTCGGTGGTGGGGGACGGACAGGGCGGCTTCGTCACGCTGGGCAACCTGGGCTCGCTGTACAAGTTCGACCCGGTCACCCGCAGCTGGGACTCGCTCTTCCAGGCGCGGCTGTCGGTGCAACTGTCGGCGGGGCTGCTGCTGGACGCGGCCGGCAGCGAGGCGTGGGCGGTGGGCGGTGGAAAGCTGTGGCACTTCGCGTTCGGGGCGTGGACGCCCGTGAACCTGCCCTCCTCGCCGGTGCTGGACGCGCACACCTCGCTCTCGCTGGTGGACGGGCGCGTGGTGGTGGGCGGACGCAAGGGGCCACGGGGGTACCTGCTGTGGCGGCCGGTGGGCGGAGGCGGCTGGAAGTTCCGCACCATGCGGGGCCCGCAGGTGCCGCGGGGACTTTCCGGCGCGGGCGGCCTGGGCGTGGCGGTGGGGGACCGCGGCATGCTGTGGGAGTACACGCAGGACAACTTCGAGGAGACCTCCCGGGGGCCCTATGGAGACGTGGTGGACCTGGCGGTGACGGCAGCGGACGTGCTCGCAGCCATGAACACCTGCCTGGACGACGCCTGCTGGGTGAAGGAGGGCTCGGTGCTGGTGCGGGCAGCGGACGGCAGCTGGTCAGCGCTGGGCGGTCCGCAGCCCTTCGCCGGCGAGGTGACGGCCCTGGCGGCCCGCTCGGCCTCGGAGGTGTACGTGGCCACGCCCAGCGTCCTGTACCGGTATGACGGGCAGGCGTGGACCTCGCTGGCCGTGACGGGGGCCACGCCGGCGGCGTTCACCCGGCTGGGGTTCTGCGGCACGGCGCTCTGGGTGGTGGGCCCCGCGGGGGGCATGTGGAAGGGCACGCCGGCGCCGGCAGGCGGCCCGGTCTCGGAGGTGGTGGAGCTGCCGGTCAGCCTTCTTGCGCCCACGCAGGACCTGCAGGCGCTCCACTGCGCCGAGGGCAACGAGATGTGGGTCGGCGGAAATGGAACGCTCTTGCAGGGGCGCTCGGCGCGGAACTCGGCCAACTTCCGGCACGCGGACTGGCGCGCGGTGTGGTCCCCGGCGCAGGGGGAGTGCTTCGCGTTCGGGGACGCGCCGTTCGCCTTCCACTGGGACACGAAGCGGCTGCGGCTGGTGGACCAGTTGGGACCGCTCCGGCCGGACGTCATCCACTCGGCCTGGGGCAGCAAGCCGGACAACGTCTTCGCGGTGGGCATGTCATCCCTTCCCGCGCGCTTCGCGTTCGCGCTGCGGTTTGACGGGCTGCAGTGGCTGCCCGTGGACCCGGGCACCGGCCAGGAGCCGCTCGTCATCCGCGGGAGATCCGACACGGAGCTCTGGCTGGGTACGCGGTCCGGCGGGCTGCTGCGCGCGGTGGTGCCGGCCACGCCGTGAAGCAGGCGCCTACCTTTTCTGGGCCAGCATCAGTCCGAGCGCCCCCGGCTGCATCCCCTCCAAGGACTCCAGCAGCCCGGCCCTGAACCGCTTCAGCGCAGTCCAGTCCAGCTCCGCGGTGCGGCCGTGGGCCACGGGATCCCGGAGCGTCAGCTTGCTCCACCGCACGAACGCGGCCAGCGCGTCCCAGCGCTCCTCCGGGAGCCCAAAGCGCTCGTCCAGGAACGCCCGCCACGGCTGGAGGTAGGGCTCCCCCCGGCGCTCGAGCGCCCGCTGCACCTCGCCCAGGGACGGCGCCCGGCCGGGGCGCTCGTCGTCGAACGCCTCCACGAAGTGGTCGAAGTACTCCACCCGCTTCCCCCGCCGCTCCCGCGTGGCCCCGTCGAGGAACGGCCGCAGCCGCCCACCCTCCGCGAGCCAACCGCGGAACGCCTCCACCAGGAGCAGGTACAAGGCGCGCTCGAGCACGCCCGTGTAGAGCACCCCCACTGCGGCGGGGGGCAGGTCCGTGTAGAGCGCCTGCTGCCACGTGCGCTCCGCCACCTCCAGCGCCTGCACCAGCGACCGCGGGCAACGCCCCTTTGCCTCCCCCAGTGCCTCGTCCACCGCGCGCGCAGCCTTGACCGCCACGTCCTGCGCTCGGGCCGCCATCTCCTCCGAGAGCGCGGTCGCGGAGCGGGACTCGGCCTGCTGCCGGGCGGTCTGCGCCTCCCGCGCCTGCGCCTCGGCCCGCTCCCGCGCCGCCTGCGCCTCCGCGCGCGCGGCCCGCAGTTGCTCCAACTCCGCGCGCAACGCCTCCACCTCGTCCCGCGCGGAGATCCGCCGCTGCAGGGCCTCCGCGGACGGTGGGGGCGCGGGCGCGGCGGCCTCGAGCGATGCCAGCCCCTGCTTCGCCTCGGGGTCTCCCGCGTCCAGTTCCAGCGCACGGCCGAAGGCCTCGCGCGCCGCCTGGAAGTCCTTGTTCCCCGCCGCCAGGTGGCCCAGGTCCACGAACAGCTGCGCCGCCAGCCGCGCGCTGCCCGCCTCCGGCCGCTCCCGCGCCCCGTCCAAAACGGCCTGGGCCTCCGCGGACCGCCCGAGCAGCCGCAGCGCCCGCGCCTTCGTCAGCAGGCACTCGAACGCAAAGCCCGGCCCCGCCCCGTCCGGCTCGGGCGGCACCGCCTCCAGCAGCTCCAGCGCGCGCGCCGGCGCACCGCGCAGGTTGGCCACCTGCGCGAACAGCAGCCGGTCCTCCGCCGTGGCCCCGGACGCAAGCCGCTCCGCCATCAGCGCCTCGGCCAGCGCCCCCTCCCCGGCCAGCTGCGCCGCGTAGGCCATGTGGCCCAGCGCCGCGGGCTCCAGCGCCCCCTCCTGCCGCATGGACGTCCAACGCTCCAGCGCCCCCCGCGCGTCCCCCATGAACAGCCGGCAGTCTGCCCACGCGGTACGCGCCGCCCGCCGGATGGCCGGGGCCACCTTGTTGGACTGCGCCAACTGCGAGAGGTGCGCCTCGGCGTCCGCGTACCGCCCCTGCCGGGCCAGTGCGTGTCCCAGCCACAGCCGCAGCTCCGGGCCACCGCCCGCCTGCAGCCCCCGCTGCAGCCGCGGCACCGCCTCGGACGGCCGGCCGGAGACGAGCAGCGCGTAGCCCAGCTGGCCGAGCAGCAGCGGGTCCCTCGGCGCAGCCTTCTCGGCCGCCGCGAGCTCCCCGAGGGCCTCCTCCAGCCGCCCCAGCCTCAGGAGCGCCGTCCCGCTGCGCGCGAGCAGCCCCGCGTCCCCGGGGTGCAGCGAACGCGTCGCCCGCCACACCTCCAGCGCGCGCTCCACGTGCCCTGCCTGGAAGTGGGCCTCACCGAGCGCGGTCACCACCGCCGCCCCGGGCAGCGCGCCCGCCGCGTAGAGTTCCTCCAGGAGCGGCAGCGCCTTTCCCGGCTCCTCCTTGTGCAGGTGCAACCGGGCCTGCTCCAGCATCCGCGCCGCACGCCCCTTCGGGATCTTCTGGCTCACGGGGCCGAACGGTAGACGCCCGGGTCCACCCCGGGGAACAGGTTGTTTCGCGCCTCGAGCCCCGCGAGCCACGCCGCGTCCACCTGGCCGGAGTCCAGCTGATCCAGCAGCCCGAACACGGCGCCCAGGTGCTCCCGCGCCCGTCCCGCCGCGTACTCCGGGGCGGCGCCGGTGTGGAGGATGAAGGCCCAGTCGGACGACTGCGCGAGGAGCAGCTCCCGCGCGGACTGCTGCAGCACCCGCCGCTCGAGGCCCGCGGCCCCCGCGTGCCCGTCCGCCGCCGCCATCATCCGGCGCGCCGCCTCGTGGAGGTGGCGGTACATCCAGTCGTTCGCCGGGCCAATCCAGGTGGACGCGTCCCCGCGCGCCCCCCAGCTGGACTCCGCAGGTCGGAGGACCTGGAGGTCCGGGAAGCGCTCCAGGTACGCGAGCGGCCCGGTGAAACGCACCGTGGGGGAGCGCGCCGCCTCTCGGAGCAGCGCCTCCAGGAACACCGGCCCCTCCGCCCACCAGTGGCCGAAGAGCTCCGCGTCATAGGGCGCGAGCACCAGCGGCTCTCGCGGGCCCATGAGCGTCCCCAGCGCCGCCAGCTGCCGCTCACGCTCCGCGAGGAAGTGCGCGGCGTGCGACTGCGCCTTCGCGCGCGCCTGCCCCGGACGGTACGGGGCCTTGGGGCCGGTCCGCCCGGTGACGCGGTGGTAGCGCAGGCCGGTGAGCCTCCTCCCGCTGTCCGGGTTCAGGTAGGGCCGCAGCCACGCGGCGTCCACGTGGTGCGCGAGGTCCAGGTGGAACTCCAGGTAGTCCGGGTCCGCCGGGTAGCCGACCTCGGCGCTCCACACCTGCTCGCTGCACGCGGGATCCCGCCCGAACGCCGCCACCCCCGCGGGCGTCAGCACGGGCTGGTGCACCCCGAAGACCGGCGCCGGCGTGCCCCGCCACAGCCCGTGCGCGTCCAGGAAGAAGGCGCGCAGCCCGTGCCGGGCGAGCACCGCGTCCACGCCTGGGTAGTAGCCGCACTCGGCGAGCCAGATTCCCCGCGGGGCGCGCCCCAGCAGGGCCCGGTGCGCCTCCACGGCCACCGCCACCTGCGCGTTCACGGAGGAGGGCTCGGAGCGGAGCACCGGCAGGAAGCCGTGCGTGGCGGTGCAGGTGTAGAGCTCCAGGTGGCCTTCCGCCTCCAGGCGCCGGAACGCGGCGAGCAGGTCCCCCCCGTAGGCGCCGTGGTACCGCTCACGCACGGCGCGCAGGCGGTCCCGGTGGTGACGCGCCGCCTCGGCGTAGGCCGGGGCCGTGCTCCCGGTGCGCGCCACCTCCGCCTCCGCCAGCGTGCACGCGGCGTCCAGGCGCGCGGCGTACCGGGCGCGCAGCAGCGGATCGGCCAGCATGCTGGCCAGGGTGGGCGAGATCGTGAGGCCCAGCTGGAACGGGACGCGCTCGGCGGAGAGCCGGTCGAACACCCCGAGCAGCGGCACGTACACCTCGGAGATGGCCTCGAAGAGCCAGTCCTCCTCCAGGAAGTCCGGGTGCTCGGGGTGGCGGACGAACGGCAGGTGCGCGTGGAGCACCAGCAGCACGTGCCCCGGGATCACCGGGCGCCCGGGCTCGTGGGCATCCGGAAGCCGGCGCCGGACGGCAGGCCGGGTGAGCCGGGCGGCAACGCGGACGGGGTGGCCCCGGGCGAATGCCCCGGGCCCCCCGCGCTCGTGGGCAGCGGGCCGGAGGAGGGCCGCAGCGGCGCCGCGGACGCGGG
>VGRA01000169.1 GCA_016875515.1 Deltaproteobacteria bacterium
CCCACGGGCCATCCACCGTGAGCTGGCCGTGCTCGCAGATGGGCCGGTCGAACTGCGTCACCTGGTAGCCCTTGGGGAGGTCCGGGTAGAAGTAGTTCTTCCGGCTCCACTCGCTCTGGGCGTTCACCGTGCAGCCCAAGGCCAGCCCCGCGCGGACGGCGTACTCCACCACCTTCCCGTTCAGCACCGGCAGCACCCCGGGCATCCCCAGGCACACCGGGCAGGTGTGGGCGTTGGGGGCGGCGCCGAAGGAGGTGGAGCAGCCGCAGAAGATCTTCGTCTGGGTGAGGAGCTGGGCGTGGACCTCGAGGCCCATCACCGGCTGGAAGTCATCCACGGGCATGGCGGTCAGGCCTCCAGGGGCGGCGCGGCGCGGCTGAAGTCATGGGCGCGCTCGTAGGCGCGCGCGGCGGCGAGCAGCCCGGCCTCGTCCCACCACCTGCCCACCAGCTGCATCCCGACCGGCAGCCTGGCGCGGGTGAAGCCACACGGCAGGGACAGCCCCGGCAGGCCAGCCAGGTTGCACGGCAGCGTGAAGACGTCCAGCAGGTACGACTGCAGCGGGTCCGTCTGCTGCCCCAGGGGAAAGGCCGGCACCGGGGAGGTGGGGGACAGCACCACGTCCACCTGCCGGAAGGCGGCCTCGAAGTCCCGGCGGATGAGCGTCCGCACCTTCTGGGCCTTCAGGTAGTAGGCGTCGTAGTGGCCGGCGGACAGGGCGAAGGTGCCGAGCATGATGCGGCGCTTCACCTCGGGGCCGAACCCCTCGCTGCGCGAACGTGCATACAGTTCCCGGAGCCCCTTCACGTCCCGGGCGCGGTGGCCGAAGCGCACCCCGTCGAAGCGGGCGAGGTTGCTGGAGGCCTCCGCGGTGGCCAGCAGGTAGTACGTGGCGAGCGCGTACTTGGTGTGCGGGAGGGACACCTCCACCAGCGTGGCCCCCAGCTGCTCGTAGGCTCGGAGGGCGCCGCGCACGGCGGCTTCCACCTCCGGGTCCATCCCCGGGCCGAAGTACTCGGCCGGCACGCCCACGCGGAGCCCCGCGGCGCCGCGCTCGAGCGCCGCGGTGTAGTCCGGCACGGCCAGGTCCGCGGCCGTTGCGTCCTGCGCGTCCGGTCCGGCAAGGGCCTGCAGCAGCAGCGCGCAGTCGGTGACGGTGCGGGCCATGGGCCCCACCTGGTCCAGCGACGAGGCGTAGGCCACCAGCCCGAAGCGGCTGACGCGCCCCCACGTGGGCTTGAGCCCCACGGTACCGGTGAGCGCGGCGGGCTGGCGGATGCTGCCGCCGGTGTCCGAGCCGAGCGCGCCGAAGCACAGCCGCGCCGCCACCGCCGCCGCGGAGCCGCCGGAGCTGCCGCCGGGGGTGCGGGTGGTGTCCCACGGGTTGCGCGCGGGGCCGTACGCGGAGGACTCGTTGGACGAGCCCATGGCGAACTCGTCCAGGTTCAGCTTGCCGAGCAGCACCGCGCCCGCCTCGCGCAGCTTGCGGACCGCCGTGGCATCCACGGGGGGGACGAAGCCCTGTAGGATGCGGCTGCCAGCGGTCGTCTCCAGCCCCCCGGTGAGGAGGTTGTCCTTGATGCCGAGCGGGACGCCGTCCAGCGGCCCGCGTGCCTCGCCCCGGCCCCGCCGCGCGTCCGATTGGGCCGCTGCTTCCAGGGCGCCGGCCGCGTCCACGCGCAGGAACGCGTTGAGCCGGCCGTTGAGGGCCTCCACGCGCTGCAGCGCCACGCGGGTGAGCTCGGTGGAGGAGGTGGCCCCGGCGCCCAGCTGCCCGGCTGCCTCGGCGAGCGTGAGATCGAGCACCATGGCGCGGGCTACTCCAGGATCTTCGGGACGGAGAAGGTGGTGCCCACCTTTGCCGGGGCGTTGCCGAGCACCTGCTCGGGAGACAGCGACGGGCGCTCCACGTCCGGGCGCAGCGGCGGCACGGGGGCGTCCCCGCGCGTGGGCTGCACGCCGGAGACGTCCACCTCGTCCAGCAGGGAGGCGGCGTCCAGGACAGCGGACAGTTGGGCGCGGTAGAGCGCCGCCTCGTCGGGAGACAGCTCCAGCCGCGCCAGGGCGGCCACGTGGGCCACCTGCTCGGGGGTCAGCGCCACGGCCGTGGGCCCCCGGCTACTTGCCCTTGAAGAGGTTGAGGATGGCGCCCATCACGGCGCCGCCCTGCTTGCCGCCACCCGCGAGCAGCGCCTCCAGCTCCCCGGCGTCCAGCCACACGCCCTGGCAGTTGAAGCAGCTGTCCACCTCCACGGTGCCCTTCTTCAGGGTGTGCAGGTTCATCCCGCACTTGGGGCACTTCATGAAGTGGAGGGCCTTGAGCTCGCGGCGCTGCTTCGCCTCCAATTCCTGCGCCTGCTTGAAGGCGAGCTTGCGCTTCTTCTCTATCTCCTCCGCGGCGAAGAACTCCTCTTCGTTGCTGGACGTTTTCGGTGCCATGGGGAGAGAGGGTTCCCACGGGGGGTGGGGTCTCCGCAAGGGGCTTGTGGCGGGGAGCCGGGCAGGAAAATTGACCCCCTTCCCCCCCCTCCTAAGGTGCCCCGGGCATACGGGCTGCCACAGCCCGCTACACCGAGGAAGACACCCATGGCGGCCACCCGCAAGGCCCGCTCGGCCAGGTCCGTGCTGACGAAGCAGGACATCCAGTCCCGGCGCAAGTCGCTGGGAGAACAGAAGCTGTCGGCCCCGGCCACGGGGCGGACGGCCATCACCGGCACCTTCGTGCTGGCGGGGAGCGCGCTGCTGCTCCTGGCCATTGGCACGTTCGACGCGCAGGACCGGGTGGGCCCGGGCTACCGCAACGCGGTGGGGATGGTGGGCCACTGGCTGGCGGAGCTGTTCCGCGGCGGGTTCGGCATCACCGCCTACGTGCTGCCGTTCATCGGGCTGTACGCGGCCATGGTGATGTTCGTGGGAGACAAGGAGCGGAAGCGCGGGGCGCAGCTGCTGTCCGGTGCGCTGCTCATCCTGTCCACCGGCGTGCTGGCGCACCTGGCGTTCCGGGGCGAGCCCGGGTGGGTGCACCCGCCGGGAGGCCACGTGGGGCGGCTGCTCGGGGACGGCCTCTCCGCACTGTTCTCCACCGTGGGGACGGTCATCCTGGTGTCCGCCGTGACGGTGGCGGCGCTCATCGTCGGCACGCAGTACGTCTTCCTGCGCTTCTGCGCCTGGGCCTGGGAGAAGGCGTGCGTCGCTTGGGAGAAGGGCCTGGCGTGGGCGGCGGCCTTCTACGCAGCGCAGAAGGAGGCGTGGGAGGAGCGGAAGGCGGCGGCGGCGAAGGCGAAGGAGGAGGAGGAGGCGTTCCTCGCGCAGCTGGAGGAAGACGAGCGGGCGCTGGAGGAGGACGAGGCGGAGCTGGCCGCGGCGGAGGCCGAGGCGGTGGCCGAGGAGGCCATGCGGCTGGCGCGCGAGGCGGAGGCCCGGCGCAAGGCGGAGGCCCGGGCAGCAAAGGCCGCGGAGAAGGAGCGCAAGGCGCAGGAGAAGGAGGCGAGGAAGGCGGCGCTGCTGGCCGGCCCTGCCGCGCGCACCGCGGCGCCGGGGGAGGATCCCGCGTGGGTGACGGACCTGGCCGCGCTGGCCGGGCCCGCCGAGGAGAAGCCCGCGCCCGTGGTGGAGGCGAAGCGGCAGCAGCCCGTGGTGCACGAGCCGCCCGCGCCGCCGCAGCCCACGCCTGTCCCGGCGGTGGAGGTGGCGTCCACGCCGGCTTCCGCGGTGGCCGCGGACAGCGCGGAGGCCCCCTTGCCTGCCCCCGTCGTGGCCTCGTCCGAGGCGGCCATGGGTCCCCCGGGGGCGCTGCCCGTCATCGTGGAGCCCAAGGCGCCGCCGCGGCCCACGAAGAAGAAGGAGCAGGAGGCGTTCGAGTTCATCGGGGATCGCAAGGCCTTCAGCCTGCCCCCGCTGGACCTTCTGTCCGCCAAGCGCCACGAGCGGAGCCCGTTGGACAAGGAGGGCTTCCTCAGCACGGCGGAGAAGCTGCGCGCCAAGTTCGCCGAGTTCGGCATCCCGGGCGAGGTGAAGGAGATCCGCCCCGGCCCCGTGGTGACCATGTACGAGTTCCTGCCGGGGGCGGGCATCCGCATCTCGAAAATTGCCAGCCTCGCCCCGGACATCGCCATGGCCATGGAGGCGAAGGGGGTGCGCATCATCGCCCCCATCCCGGGCAAGAACGTGGTGGGCATCGAGGTGCCCAACCGGGACCGCGAGACGGTCTACCTGCGGGAGATTGCCGAGCAGGACGCGTTCCAGAAGTCTGCCTCCCGGGTGACGCTGTGCCTGGGCAAGGACATCGAGGGCATGCCGTACATCATGGACCTCGCCAAGGCGCCGCACCTGCTGATGGCGGGCACCACCGGCTCGGGCAAGAGCGTGTCGGTGAACGCGATGATCATGTCGCTCCTGATGAAGAGTACGCCGGAGGAGGTGCGCTTCATCATGGTGGACCCCAAGCAACTGGAGCTGTCCGTCTACGAGGGCATCCCCCACCTGCTGCTGCCGGTGGTGACGGACCCGCGCAAGGCGGCCAACGCGCTGCACTGGGCGGTGGAGGAGATGGAGCGGCGGTACAAGCTGCTCGCCGAGTCGGGGGTGCGCAACATCGTCGGCTACAACGCCAAGGTGGCCGAGTCGCTCGCGGGGACGGCTGCGGCCGCGGCCCCGGCGAAGGACAGCGGGCGGCGGCGGAAGATGCTCATCGTGGACGTGCCGCCGGGACAGACGGCGGAGGAGGCGGTGGAGCGCGCGCGCAGGGAGGCGGCGGCAGGTGAGCCGGCCAACGGCGCGGTGGAAGGCGGCGCGGACGAGGGGATCGACGCGGCCGTGCAGGCGGCCATGGAGGAGCTCCCCCCAACGCCCGAGGAGACCGCGGCGCTGCGCGAGGCGAAGGAGGCGGCCGAGGCGGCTGCGGCGGAGAAGGACGCGCCGAAGCAGGAGCTCAAGAAGCTCCCCTACATCGTCGTCATCATCGACGAACTGGCGGACCTCATCATGACGGTGGGCAAGGAGGTGGAGACCTCCATTGCGCGCATCGCGCAGAAGGCGCGCGCGGCGGGCATCCACCTGATGGTGGCCACGCAGCGGCCGTCCACGGACATCGTCACCGGCGTCATCAAGGCCAACTTCCCCACGCGCATCAGCTTCTCGCTGCGCACGCGCCCCGACTCCACCACCATCCTCGGGACCAACGGGGCGGAGGCGCTGCTGGGCCAGGGCGACATGCTGGTGCTCCCGCCCACGAGCGCCCACCTGCAGCGCGCCCACGGCGCATTCGTCTCCGAGGAGGAGATCGCCGCGGTGGTGTGCCACCTCAAGGCGCAGGGCAAGCCGGTGTACGACGAGAACATCCTCAAGCCGCGCGGCGAGGACCCGGAGCTGGAGGCGGGCGGCGACGAGGACGGCGAGGCGGACGAGTCCTACGACCAGGCGCTCGCGTGGGTGTGCCAGCGGGACAAGGTGTCCGTGTCGCTCCTGCAGCGGCAGTTCCGCTTCGGCTACAACAAGGCGGCCCGCATCATGGAGAAGCTGGAGCGCGAGGGCGTGGTGGGCCCGGCGGACGGCGCCCGGCCGCGGGAGGTGCTGGTGCGCGGCGGGCTGGGGGAGCTTCCCGGCGCCGGGGCCATGTAGGCTGCCCCCCCCATGACCGGCCT
Organism: Deltaproteobacteria bacterium; assembly: GCA_016875515.1. Classification (GTDB taxonomy): domain Bacteria; phylum Myxococcota; class Myxococcia; order Myxococcales; family Myxococcaceae; genus VGRA01. The sequence goes on from VGRA01000169.1 coordinate 5,643, forward strand.
CGTCGTCTTCCTCGGCGCCTTCCTGCTGTTCTGCGTGGAGTTGCTGGTGGGGAAGGTGGCCCTGCCCCGCTTCGGCGGCGCGCCGGCGGTGTGGACGACCAGCCTGTTCTTCTTCCAGCTGGCGCTGCTCGGCGGGTACGGGTGGGCCCAGCGGCTCGCCGCCGCGCAGGCCTCCTGGCAGAAGCGGCTGCACCTGGGGCTGCTGGGGACGGCCGTGCTGGCCGTGGCGGTGCAGGCCGTCACCTGGCCTGCGCCGCTCGTCCCGCCCGCATCGCCGGCCGGCGGTGACCTGATGAAGGAGATGGCGTGGCTGCTGGGCATGTCCGTGGGGCTGCCGTTCCTGGCCCTGTCCGCCACGGCGCCGCTGGTGCAGGTGTGGGCGGCACGCGGCGGGCACGCGGCCCCGTGGCGGCTGTACGCGCTGTCCAACGCCGGGGCACTGGCGGCGCTGCTGGTATACCCGCTGCTCGCCGAGCCGCGCATGGGGCTGCGCGCGCAAGGGTGGACCTGGGCAGGGCTGTTCCTGCTGG
>VGRA01000170.1 GCA_016875515.1 Deltaproteobacteria bacterium
TGCGTGGGCCTGGCAGGCGTCCGCGAGCCCCTCCTGCTCCGCCCGCAGCACCGTCAGCACCACCGCGCGGCCGGCCTCCCCGGCGAGCGCGGTGCTGCCGGACGTCAAGGTCACGGGCGGCAGGACGAGGGGGCCGGGCAGCGCCGCCGCCGGGGACAACCCCCGCGGGGTGCGCAGCGACACGCCCATGGACTGGAGCGCGTCCGCGGGCTGCGCGCCCGGCGGGGCCTGTGCGGGGCGCCTCACGAACAGCGCGAGCACGCTCACCCCCGCCACGGCCAGCGCACAGCCGAGGGTCAGCGCCCGGCGCAGCTGCGAGGGCTCCCCCAGCACGGACAGCAGACACAGCGCACCGAGCAGCGCGTACAGCGCCGTCACGGGCCCCGCGCCGCCCAGTTCCAGCGCGGCCAGCAGCCCCACCGCCGCGACCCCCTGCGCCACGCGGCGGGCCCAGCTGCCCCCCACCAGCAGCCCGGTCCCGCTCGCCACACCCACCAGCGCCAGGAGGAAGCCCCACGCCGCCTCGCCGCCCACGCCGGGCTGGGCCGCCGCGCGCGCGAACCACGCGGCCGCAAGGGCGTACAACCCGGCCGCCGCCGGCCCGGGGTGGAAGGACAGCTCGCCTGCCACCGCGCCGCCGATGGCGGTATGCTCCATGGACTCGCTGTCGAACCGGCGGTCGATGAACTGGGTCTGCGCCCGCTTCCAGGCGGGGACGAAGTCGAAGCGCTCGCCACAGCGCGGACAGGCCTCCGCCCCGTCTTCAATGGGGGAGAAGCTGCAGGCGGGGCAGAGGGTCTCGGCCATGCGTCAGGGGGTGTACAGCGCGCGCCGGGTGTACCATGAGGTGCCGCCGCGCCCGTCCCGCACCACCACGTAGAACGTCACCTCGCCTGCCGGCTGGTCCCGGGCGGGAATCCAGCTGTTGCCCGGCCGGACGGAGGTGCCGTCCGGGTCCGTCCCGCCGGTCTGCTCTCGGTCCATGCGCCCGGCGGTGACGTACCAGGCCAGGGTCCAGCTCTCCTGCAGCTGCACCGGCTTGAGCTCGAACGACGAGACCACGTACGGCTCCTCGGAGCCGGAGAATTCCTCCGGCTCCAGCGCGAAGGGGCCCGGGCCGGACAGCGGGGGAACGTCTGACTCGCCCCAAGGTGTCCCTTCCAGCAAGAGCCCCGGCAGCTCGGGGGTGATGTTCTGAGCCTGGTCCGGGAAGGCCTTGCAGCTGAACACCATCAGCTTCTGGGCGTAGATTTCTTCGCCACCCGCCTTCACGTGCAGCACCACCGGCAGCCGGATGCCGCCCAGTCCCTTGTAGGTGTCCTTCTGGACCACCTCGGGCAGCAGCGGCAGCGGCTTGCCGTCCGGCCCCGGGAGTCCCGGCATCGTGAGGGTGCCGAACGGGTGGACCAGCTCCAGCTCCCCGGCCTTCATGGTGCCGGTGGCCACCACCACGCGCCGCTCCGGGTCCGAGCAGGTGCGGTCCCCCACGGCGGCGCAGGCGAGCACCTCCCACGCGATGTCGCGCCCCTCTCCCTCCGGGTCCACCACGAATGCGCGCAGGCGGAGCGGCTGGGCGAAGGAGAAGAGGTTCTTGGGGTCCTGCGTGTCGCAGGTGGGCGCCATGAGCTCGGGCGCCTCGAAGGACATGGCGAGCACGCGCAGGTCCTTCAGCTGCGTGGGGTTGTCCTGCATGGGGCCGCAAGCGCACAGCGCGGCGGCGAGCAGCGGGGCCAGGAGGCGGGCGCGCATCAGAAGCTCCCCTTCACGCCGAGCACCGGGAGGATGGGGATGCCGGTGATGGGCGCCTGCGTGCGGTAGCGGTAGTCCGGCGTGAGGAACTCCGTGTTGGCCGCGTTGTAGACGTTCTGCACGTCCAGGTAGGTGTCCAGGGTCCAGTTCTCGAACAGCCAGTTCCTGTCCAACCTGATGTCCAGCTGGTTGAAGTCCGGCAGGCGCGCGGAGTTGGTGGGGCCGTTGGTGCCGTAGAACCGGTTGCCGTCCGCCGAGTACTTGTCGAACGGGTGCTCGAGCGGCGTGCGCGGGTTGCCGGTGACGTAGCGGAAGCGGGCCCCCACCTCGAAGCCGTAGGGCAGCCGGTAGCTGCCCACCGCGGTGAGGATGTGCGTCTGGTCGAAGGTGGACAGGGCGTAGTCCGGGCCGCCCTGCCGCCGCGTCTCGGACCGGGACCAGGTGTAGGCGAGCCACCCGAAGAAGTTCCGCGTCACCTCGTGGCGCAACAGCACCTCCACGCCGTAGGCGCGCCCCATGCCCAGGTTCCCCGCGGGCAGCTGCGTCACCGAGCCGTCGGCGTTGACGGTGCGCGTGCCGGGGAAGCTGAGCAGGTCGAACCTCCGGTTGTAGAAGCCGGTGACGTCCACGTTCACCACGTCGCTGAAGCGGTGCTCCACGCCCAGCGCGCTCTGCCACGCCCGCTCGAAGGTGAGCGCCGGGTTGCCGAAGGGGGGCTTGGCCAGCTGGCCGCCGTCCGGCGTCTGGGCGTACAGGCCGGTGGAGCCCTTCACCGCGGTGCCGTCCCGGACCTGCCAGCGCGCCCACAGGCGGGGATCCAGGGATTGCATGTCCTTGCGGCGGACGTGCGCCTGCGTGGCGCGCAGCCCCGGCGTCAGCGTGACGGGCCCCAGCTTGAGGTCCGCCTCCACGTACGCCGCGGCGTCGAACACGTTGAACACCTGCACCAGCTCCTGGAACTGCGCCTTCGGCTCCGCGCCGGGGAAACCCACGTACTGGGCGGCGGGGATGAACGGCAGCTTCGCCTTGCCCTCGGTGTGCTCGTAGGCCAGGTCCAGGCCCGCGCGCGCCGTGACGACGTCGTTCAGCTCGTACGCCAGGTCCTCGCGCAGCCCCGCGTTGTAGCGGTCCGCGTCGAACGAGATGCTGCCGAAGCCGGACTTCGCCAGGTCGTACCCGACGTACGGCGTCATCACGGAGGTGAAGCGGCCGGAGCGCCAGGTCCAGTCCCCCTTGAGGCGGTGGAACAGGGTGCGGGTGTCGATGGAGACGTCCCTCGGCTGGGCCGGGCTGCTGGACACCAGCGTCAGCTGGTCATCCGAGCCGAACGCCATCACGTAGAAGGTGCTGCCGTTGCGGGACGCCTCCTTGCGCGGCCGGCCCCAGTCCATCCGAACCTGGTAGTCCCAGTAGCGCGGCAGCACCACGAGCGCGCTGCCGTCCTCGGACTTCGGCAGGAAGGCCGGGAGGATGAGGTCCACGTAGGAGCGCCGGGCCGAGGCCGCCACGGACACGCCCTCCCGGATGGGCGCCTCCACGAAGGCGGAGGCGTCCAGCAGGTCCACCTTGGCCACGCCGTGGAAGGTGTCCGACGCCCCCTTGCGCGTGGCCACGTCCACGATGCCGCCGATGGCCCGCCCGTACCGCGCGCCGAAGCCGCCGGGGAAGAAGTCAATCCGGTCCAGGAACTCCGAGTTGACGACGGACGGCCCGCCGCCCAGGTGGAAGAGGATGGGCACCTCCACGCCGTCCAGGTAGGTGCCCGTCTGGTTGGGGTTGGCGCCGCGCACCAGCAGCTGCCCCAGCCCGAACGGCGTCCGCGCCACGCCCGGGAAATTCTGCAGCACGCGGATGGGGTCCCCGAAGGTGCCCGGCACCTTCTGCAGCTCCTGCCGCTCCACCGTGCGCCGGACGACCTCCTTCTTGTCCCGCTTGCCCCGCACCGTGGTCTCGAAGCCAATGGAGCGCGGGACGAGGTACAGCTTCACCTCCGTCGTCTCGCCGGGGGCGAGCGTCTCCTCCTGCTGGTAGGGCTGGAAGTTCTGCGCCACCACGCGCAGCGCACAGGGGCCGGGGGGGACTTCCAGCAGGAAGCGGCCGTCCTCGCCGGACACCGCCTCCGGGGCCTCCGCCTCCTCGCCGCAGCGCACCAGCGCGCCGGGGACGCGGCTGCGGCTGCCGCGGGCAATGACTTCACCCGTCAGCTTGGCGTTGGGCGGCGGCGGGGGCGTCCCACCGTCTGCCACCGGCTCCTGCGCGGGCGGCGGCTTCAGCTCAAAGCGGTAGACGTACTCGAGCGAAATGGCCGCGGGCACCCCGTCCACCTCGGCGGGGGTGAACTTGAACTGCCGCACCGCCTCCAGCGCCGCCTCGTCGAAGCCGTTGCCCGCGGTGGCCGTCACCACCGCCTCGGCCACGCTGCCGTCCGCGGCGAGCGTCACCCGCAGCTTCACCTGCGCCCCGGTGATGCCCGCCGCCTCCGCCCCCGGCGGCCACGCCGCCTCCACGAACTGCACCATCTCCGGGGCCCGGGTGAGCACCGGGACGTGGACGCCGGCGTCCACCTCTTCGCGGCGCGCCCCCTCCAGCTGCGCCAGGGCGAGCGAAGGGAGCATCAAGGCCAGGAGCAAGAGCGGGCACAACACGGGGGCACGTTCTACAGCAGCCCTGTAGCGTCCGCAGGCAAACCGTCGCGCCGGACCGTTGACGCGGGCTGGATAAGGCGTCGGTTCCCTGTCGCCCGGCTGGCTGGAAAGGCGGCAAGGGACCGATTTTCCGTCCCCGGCACGCTGGCACGTGGGCTGCTCTATGGCTCCGCGTCCCACCCACCCCTGGAGTCTGCATGCCCAGTCGAAGGTTGAAGCAGTCCGGCCGCCGCATCTCCCACTCCCTCCGCCGAAATGCCGCCCGCGCCCGCACGGCGGCGCGCCGCGCCCAGGCCATGCTGGGGGACATCGTCGCCGCCGCGTTCGACGCGGTGGGCGGCAGCGTGGAGGACGCGGTGGCGCTGATGGAGCGCTCGCAGGTGCGCGCGCACGGCAAGCGGATCGTCTTCCACGGTTGAGCCGGGGCGGCGGTGCCCGTGTCCAGCCCGGTGCAGGGCATGGCATACCGTGGCCCGTGGTCGACACCCACTGCCACTTGGACGCCGAGCGCTTCGACGCAGACCGCGACGAGGTGCTCGCGCGCGCCTTCGACGCCGGGGTGGCGGGGCTCGTCATCCCCGGCGTCTCTCCTGATTCCTGGGAGCCGCTGCTCCGCTGGCCCGGCCGGGACGCACGCGTGCAGGTGGCGCTCGGCATCCACCCGCAGGCCTTGCCGGAGCTCCCGCCCGGGGAGGACGACCGGCACCTGCGGCAAATGGAGTCCCTGCTGACCCGCGGCGCTGCCTGCGCGGTGGGCGAGTGCGGCCTCGACGGCCCCTCGGTGGAGCGCGGCGCGTCCATGGAGCGACAGGCGGCGGTGCTGGAGCAGCACCTCGCGCTCGCCGTGCTGCACGACCTTCCCGTACTCCTCCACTGCTACAAGGCGCATGACGTGCTGCTGCCGCTGTTGCAGCGCGTCCCCCTGCCCCGCCGCGGCTTGGTGCTGCACAGCTACTCGGGGGGCGCAGGCCTGGTTGCCGCCTATGCACGCCTGGGCTGCTGGTTCTCCTTTGCCGGGCCGGTGACGTGGGAGAAGGCGCGCAAGCCCCTGGAGGCGCTGCGGCAGGTGCCAATGGACCGCCTGCTCGCGGAGACGGATGCGCCGGACCAGGCCCCGGTGCCCCACCGCGGCGGGCGCTGCGAGCCCATGCACCTGCAGGCGGTGCTGGAGGGCATGGCCCGGGGGCTCGGCCTGTCCGCCCGCGAGGTGGCCGCGCGGACGGGCGACAACGCCCGGGCGGTGTTTGGGGACGTGTTCCGGGTGCGGTAAGAGCCGCCCCGCCATGCAGACCCAGACGCCCCCCGCCGCCCCGCTGACCGCCCCCGCCGAGGGGCAGGAGAAGGCCTTCCGCCTCTCACGCCGCTTCGACCGCACCGCGCGCCTGCTCGGGGACGCCTCCATGGAGCGGCTGGCGCGGGCAAGCGTGGTGGTGTTCGGCCTGGGCGGGGTGGGCAGCTACACCGTGGAGGGGCTGGTGCGCTCCGGGGTGGGGCGGCTCACCCTGGTGGACTTCGACGACGTGTGCGTCACCAACACCAACCGGCAGCTGCACGCCACGGTGAGCGCGGTGGGCAAGTCCAAGGCGGAGCTGATGGCCGCGCGCTGCATGGCCATCAACCCGGACGTGCAGGTGAGCTGTCACCGCGCCTTCTACAACGCGGACACCTCGGCGGAGTTGCTCGCCGGCGAGTGGGACTTCGTGGTGGACGCCATCGACAACGTGAAGGCGAAGCTGCACCTGCTGGCCGAGTGC
>VGRA01000171.1 GCA_016875515.1 Deltaproteobacteria bacterium
CATCGAGGGGCCGCAGTTCTCCACGCAGGCGGAGTCCCACCTGTTCCGCAGCTGGGGCGCCTCCGTGGTGGGGATGACCAACCTGCCGGAGGCGCGGCTCGCCCGGGAGGCGGAGCTCTGTTACGCCACCGTGGCCATGGTGACGGACTTCGACTGCTGGCACCCGGACCACGGCGCGGTGACGGTGGACGAGGTGGTCCGCGTCCTGAAGGCCAACGCCGGCGCCCTGGTGCGCGCGGTGGTGCCGCGGCTGGGCGCCCGCCCGGATGCGTGCCCGCACGGGTGCGACCGCGCACTCGAGCACGCGGTGATGACGGCCCCGGCCGGCAGGGACCCGGCGGTGGTGGCCAGGCTGGACGCTCTCGGACGCGGCCCACGCCACCTCCGCCATGGTGGTGCGCGGGGCCCCGCTCATCGGTGTCACCGCGGCCTACGGCGTGGCGCTGGCCCTGAAGGAGGACCCGTCCGACGCGGTGCTCGCCTCTGCGTGTGACGTCCTTGCAGCCACGCGCCCCACCGCCGGCAACCTGCACTGGGCCCTGCAGGCCATGCGGGAGGCGTTGCAGCCGCTGCCCCCGGGCGAGCGGCTGGAGGCGGCGCTCTTGCGCGCGGATCGCCTGGCCGATGAGGACGTGGACACCTGCCGGGCCATTGGGGAACAGGCGCTGCCGCTGCTCGAGCGGACCGCGGTGGGGCAGGGCTTCTGCGACGAGGTGTTCCGCGTCTGGGCGCGCGACAACCCCGGCACAAGGCTCGTCCCGGTCAACATGAACGAGGACGTCGGCTGGTTCGTGCGCAAGGCATACGCGGACGCGCAGTCGCTGCCCTGAGAGGGCGGGATGGGTCAGCTGCCGCTGTGCGCGGCGGACAGCGCCAGCCCCGCGCCGAACGCCGCTGCCGCACAGGCTGCAAGCACCGCTGCCCCGCCCAGTCCGCCGGCGAGCGCGTGCGGCAGCTCCTGCCCGGCGTGGGCCTGCTCGGCGAGTGCGCGAAAGGCCAGCAGCGCGCCACAGGCCGTCGCCGCGCCAAGCAGGGGCCAGCGGCGCATGCGCCGCAGCACCGACCCGGCCGCGAGCAGGAGCTCGAGCAGCCCCCACGCCACCGGCGCCCCGGCGAGCCAGCCCGCCGCGCTGCGCGCACCCAGCCTCACCACTTCCAGCGGCCCGGCGCGGTCCAGCACGTTGCCGCGCTCGTCCAGGAACGTTGCCTGGAACTGCGAGCCCTCATCGGGTCCCTCGAACAGGCGCGCCACCAGCCGCGGGGCGGTGACGGGATGGGAGGAGCGCGTACTGCGCATCACGCCAACGTGGGTGGCCGGGGGGATGCCTGGGCTGCCCTCCTCCGAGTGCGGCAGAAGCAGGTCCTCGAACATCACCTCGCCCTGCTCCAGGCCGGACTCCAACCGGAGCCGCTCGCGCAGCTCCGTGCTGATGCGGTTCCAGTGGCGCTGGAGCTCCTCCGGAGAAAGCCGGCCGTCCTGGTCGTCGTCCCCGCGGGACAGCAGCGACACGGGGAACGACGGGTTGGAGAGGGCGCGGTCCCCGCTCAGCCGCAGCGTGCCCGTGCCGTGAGACACGCCGTGGGCATGGGCCTCCGGCGGCACCCGTGCCGCGCAGAGGCCCAGCGCACAGGCCAGGATGAGTCGCTGCAAGGACATACCAGACCTGCGCGCGCGGCTACGGACGGCAGGTGCCCTGGTTGCAGGTCATCTGGCCGCCGGAGGGGGAGGGCGGGCAATCCGAGGAGGTGGCGGTGTTCCCGCCCGTGCCTCCGCTGGCACCGCCCGTGTTTCCACCCATCCCGCCCCCGGTGCCGGCGTCAGGAGAGGAGTTGCAAGGCCCCCCGCACGCGGAGAGGAGGAGGACGAGGGAGACGAGAAGTGGGCGCATTGCGCAAAACGCCAGGGAAGTCGCTCGCTGGATGGCCAGTCCTGTTTGCGAGGGGCCGTCACCGGCTGGGGCCCTCGCAGGCCAGGGTGGGGCTCCCCTCCGTGACGGTGAGGAACTGGTTCACCGCCACGTCGGTGAACACCTCCACGTGCGGCGGCTGGGTGGGCCAGCGCACCTCCAGCCGGTCCACGCGCCGGGCGTCCCCCAGCCCGAAGTGGGCGAACGCCCCCACCTGCGCGCCGAAGGTGCCGCCCCCGCCGGGAATCTCCCGCACCTGCGTCAGGCACCCCGCCGTCACCGTCACCCGCGCCCCAATGCCCTGCCGGTTGGCGGTGGTGCCGCGCAGCGTGACGTGCAGGAAGGCGTGCTGCGGCGGGGTGAGGTTCTCGTACAGGTGCACCTGGTCCCGCCCCTCCGGCGCGGCCACGCCGTTGACGTTGTGGACGCTGCCCGTCACCAGGTCCAGGTCCCCGTCCCGGTCGAAGTCCCCCACCGTGCTGCCGTTGCTCGCCACCAGGCTCGCCGCAATGCCGGACGCGGGCGTCAGGTTGAGGAAGGTGTGGTCCTCGCGCTGCCAGTACAGCCAGCCGTGGTTCCCCGGGTAGGCGGACTGCTCGATGAACAGGTCCAGCTGCCCGTCGTTGTCCAGGTCGAACCAGTGGGCGCCGTGGTCCCCCTCGTTGCCGCGCTCGGCGTTGTCCCCTGCAAGGCCGTTCAAGTCCCGGTCAATGCCCGTCTCGGCGAGCGCCGGCCGCTCGAAGGTGTAGCCCCCGTCCGCGCCGGTGTTGCGCAGGATGCGCGAGCGGTCCGCCTGGTTGCGCGGGTAGTCCCCATGCACCGTCTCCGCCTGGAACACGTCCATGTCCCCGTCGTTGTCGTAGTCCGCGCAGGCCGCGCCGAAGGTGTTGCCCCCCTGCCGCCACGAAGGCTCCGTGGGGTGGGGCTGGCCGTCCATGGCGAAGCCCGAGTCCGCGGACGCGTCCGTGAACAGCCCGCCCTCGTTGCGCCACAGCAGGTCCGGCATGAGCGCGTAGGCGGACACCAGCAGGTCCGCGTAGCCGTTGCCGTCCGTGTCGCACGCGGTGGCGCCGTAGGTGGCGCGGGACCAGGGGGCGCTCCCGCCGATGGGGCCGGGTGTCCCCAGCCCCGCCTGCACCGTGAAGGGGGTGAAGGTGCCGTCACCGTTGCCGCGGTACAGCTCGTCCTGCCACGAGGTGACGTTGGGGTAGTCCTTCATGAAGTTACCGAGGAACAGGTCCAGCTTCCCGTCGTGGTCCGCGTCCAGGAACACCGCCGCGGCGGTGGAGCGCGGCCAGTCCTGGGACAGCCCGGAGTCCGCCACGCGCGTGAAGCGGCCGGCGCCGTCGTTGAGGTACAGCTCGTTCGGGTCCGGGTTGTACTTGTCGGACGCCGGAGACGAGGCGGCGCTGTAGCTGCCGCTGAACAGGTCCACGTCCCCGTCGTTGTCCACGTCCGCCAGGGTGAAGAGCGTGGCGGTCTGCCCCTCGCCGCCGTCGCGGTTCAGCCGGATGCCGCTCTCCGCGGTGGCCTCCACGAAGACGCGTCCCGCCCCGCCGTCCGGGTTGGGGACGTTGCGCCACAGGCGCTGCTTGTCCCTGCCGTTGGGCCGCTCGATGTTGAGCAGCTCCGGGTAGCCGTCCCCGTCCACGTCCGCGAGCACCACGCGCCAGCCCCGCGCCTCGCCCAGCCCCGCCTCCGCCCAGCGGTCCAGGAACAGCGGGACGGAAGGCGGCAGGGAGCCCAGCCGGGCAGGGGGCGCCTCGCACGCGGGCGGGGCGGCGAGCGGCTCCAGCCGGCAGGCGCCGGGGCCTCCTGCGTCCGGGGGCTGCGCCTCCGGGGTGGGCGAGGGGCGCTTGGGCGCACAGCCGGCGGCGAGGCAGCCCAGCAGGGCGGCAGCGGACAGCAGCGCGTGCGGCGTCATGGCGGTGGACATGGCCCGGAAGAATGGCGCAAAACCCCTCGCACCATGGCCGAGAACTTCATCTTCACGATGCAGGACCTGAGGAAGGTCAAGAACGGGAAGGACATCCTCAAGGGCATCTACCTGTCCTTCTTCCCGGGGGCGAAGATCGGCGTCATCGGCCCCAACGGCGCCGGCAAGTCCACGCTCCTGCGCATCATGGCGGGGGTGGACCAGGAGTTCTTCGGCACGGCGCGGCCGGACCCGTCCGCGAAGGTGGGCTTCCTCCCGCAGGAGCCCCAGCTGGACCCCAAGCTGGACGTGCGCGGCAACGTGGAGCTGGGGGTGAAGTCCATCCGGGACACGCTCAACCGCTTCAATGAAATCTCCGCCGCCTTCGCCGAGCCCATGGACGATGCGCAGATGGAGAAGCTGCTCGCCGAGCAGGCGCGGCTGCAGGATGCCATTGACGCCTCCAACGCGTGGGAGCTGGACCGGACGCTGGACATCGCCATGGACGCGCTGCGGCTGCCGCCCGGGGACGCGGACGTCACCCAGCTGTCCGGCGGCGAGAAGCGCCGCGTGGCGCTGTGCCGCATCCTCCTGGAGAAGCCGGACCTGCTGCTGCTGGACGAGCCCACCAACCACCTGGACGCGGAGTCGGTGGCGTGGCTGGAGAAGGCGCTCAAGGACTACACGGGCACCATCGTCTCCGTGACGCATGACCGGTACTTCCTGGACAACGTGGCCGAGTGGATTCTGGAGCTGGACCGCGGGGAAGGGGTGCCCTGGAAGGGGAACTACTCCTCCTGGCTGGAGCAGAAGCAGAAGCGGCTGGAGATGGAGGAGAAGCAGGAGTCCTCGCGGCAGAAGTTCCTGCAGCGCGAGCTGGAGTGGGTGCGCTCCTCCCAGAAGGCCCGCCAGGCCAAGAGCAAGGCGCGCCTGGCCAAGTACGACGAGATGGTCAGCGAGGCCGGGAACGTGAAGGAGGTGACCGGGGAGATCTTCATCCCGCCGGGGCCCAAGCTGGGGGGCCTGGTGGTGGAGGCGCGGAACATCAAGAAGGGCTTCGGTGACCGGCTGCTGGTGGACGACCTGTCCTTCAAGCTGCCGCCCAACGGCATCGTCGGCGTCATCGGCCCCAACGGCGCGGGCAAGACGACGCTGTTCAAGATGATCACCGGCAAGGAGCAGCCGGACGGCGGCGACTTCCGCGTGGGCGAGTCGGTGAAGGTGGCCTACGTGGACCAGTCCCGCGAGGCGCTCGAGGGGGAGAAGACGGTGTTCGAGGAGGTGTCCGGGGGGCTGGACTACATCGACCTCGGGCAGGGGCGGCGCATTGCCAGCCGGGCGTACCTGGCCAACTTCGCCTTCAAGGGGGACTCGCAGCAGAAGCGGGTGAAGGACCTGTCCGGCGGCGAGCGCAACCGCGTGCACCTGGCCAAGGTGCTGAAGATGGGCGGCAACCTGCTGCTGCTGGACGAGCCCAACAACGACCTGGACGTGGAGACCATGCGGTCGCTGGAGGAGGGGTTGTACGGGTTTGCAGGCTGCGCCGTCATCATCAGCCACGACCGCTGGTTCCTGGACCGCGTGGCCACGCACATCCTGGCCTTCGAGGGCGACAGCAAGGTCGTCTTCTTCGAGGGGAACTTCCAGGACTACGAGGCGGACAAGAAGAAGCGCCTGGGCGCGGACGCGCTGCAGCCGCGGCGCATCAAGTACAAGCCGGTCACGCGGCAGTAGGGCGGCCGAGCAGGCCGCCGGAATGTCAGGCCCCGGGCGTACCGTGGGCATCGAAGTGCTTGGGAAAACGCCCTCAAGATGTCCCGTTTGTCGAAGTCATGGAAACGGGACATCATGGGGGCATGGTCCTCCAGGCGCTCGACACCCATGGCCTTCTCCCTTCCACTTCCCCGGAAGCTTGCATCCCAGTGGAAGGTGAAGATCCGGGACAGGGAGCGGCTCGAGCCGCCCCACGTCACCATCATCCGGGCCGAACGCTCCTGGAGACTCAACCTGAGGACAGGCGAGTTCATGGACGTCTGGCCTGAGCCGGGCGAGGTCCCGGAGGCGTTGCAGAAGTGGATCTTCTTGAACTGGCAACTGCTGCAGCGCGCCTGGGACGCGGCGTACCCGGAGAACAAGGTCCGGTGCTCGGAGGATCCAGATGAGTGAGCCGCTCGTCGTCGTGGAGGAGAAGCGCGCACTTCGTTCCCTGGTCCATTCCGGGACCCTCGTGAGTGCAGGCTCTGCACGCGCGCTCAAGGCGGCGCTTCTGCATGCGGACGAGGGAAGCGTATGGGTTGCCC
>VGRA01000172.1 GCA_016875515.1 Deltaproteobacteria bacterium
TAGAGCAGCAGCAGGAACGTCGTGGCGGTGTGGCCGGAGAAGAAGAGATCCTTGGTCAGGTAGACGTGCGCCGCGCCCCGGCCGAACACGCCCACCGGCGAGGCTACCTCCAGGAACGCGGCCCAGCGCGTGGCGGGGTCCATGCCCGCGTTGACGTCCGGCCCCCGCACCGGCCCCAACCCGGTGGCCAGGATGCAGGCCCCGCGCAGCAGGGCCAGCCCCCCCGCCGTCACCATGTACCGGACGAAGCGCGGCGCGTCCTCCCAGAGCAGCCCGAGCGCCACCGGGACATAGGCCAGCAGCCACGCCACGTAGTTGACCCGGTCCACCCACGGCACGTACGGCACCGCGTCCACGACCGCGTCGGGCAGGTGCGGGGCGGGCCGGGACTCGGCCAGCAGCGCCATCCACGTCATGGCGAGGAAGCACGCCCAACGGAACAGCAGGCTGCCCGCCGCCGCCGCGCCGTGCGCCCGGATGCCGGCCCAGCCCCGCGTGGACGCGCCACCCGGGTGAAGCGACAGCGCGTCCACGGGCTTGGCCGGCCCCCTACAGCGCCTGCAGGTACTCGACGAGGTCGTCCACCTCGGCGGAGGTCAGCTGCGCGGTGGCACCGTGCTGGTCAGACTGCTTGCCCCGCAGGATGCGCTCCTTGAGCGTGGCCACGCTGCCGTCGTGGAGGTACGGCGCGGAGCGGCCCAGGCCCAGGAGCGAGGGGGTGTTCAGCCCCTGGTTCAAGCGGTTGAGATCATCCACCACGGCGCCGCTGTTCACGAGCGTGCCCACGTCCGCCATGCGCTCGTTGGTGAGGGCCTCGCCGCCGTGGCAGGTGTTGCAGCCCGCCTTGTTGAACACCGCCTCGCCGCGCGCCTGCGCCGCCGTGGGCGCCGCGCCGCGGAACGGGTTGTCCGGGGTGGCCATGCTGTCAATGAAGGCGAGCAGCTGCCGCTCCCCCTCCGGCCCGGGGCCGCTGCCGCCCATCCGCTTGCCAATGGTGTGCGAGGCGAACGCGGTGAAGTCCGGGAACTCGCCGGCCCAGTGGTACGGGGCGGTGAGGGACAGCTTGCGCCCGGCCAGCATGGGGGTCTGCCGCGGCCCCTCGGTGAAGTTCCAGGTGTGGCCGTCCTCGCGGCCGTCCACGTGGCAGGTGGCGCAGCTGATGCCCACCGCGTTCATCCGCGGATCCCGCGCAGAGAAGAACAGCTTGCGGCCGCGCACCGCGTCTGCCGGCAGGGTGTCCCCCGTCAAGGTGATGGGCTGCCCGGGCACGAGGACCTGCGCGCTGCCCGAGCCCTGCGCTTCGATGGCGAGCAGCTGGTGGTCCAGCGCCGAGTAGACCCACGCCGTCTTGCCGTCACGCGAGATGGCGATGCCGGTGGGACCTGCCGGCACCGGCACGGACTGGGTGACGTTGCCGCCGAGGACGCCGCTCGCGCGCGCGAAGGCCGGTACCACCGTGACCGTGTCGCTCTCGCGGTTGGCGGAGAAGATCCACTGGCCGGTGGCGTCCACCGCGAGCGCGGTGGGCCCCTGGGGCGCCAGGGCGGGATCGGCCAGGATGCTGGGAGGGAAGTCCGCGTCCGTCACGCAGCTCCCCGCGGGGTCCACCTTCGGGTCCATGTCCGAGCCGGACGCCTCCAGCGTCACCAGCCCGGGGTTGGCAATGGATCCGCCCCCGGTGCAGCCACCGCCGCTGCCACCGTAGCCCGGGCTGCCGCCGGAGTTGCCGTCCCCGTCCAGCACCTGGTCCGAGGCCCACACCACCGGCGCGTAGGCGCGCTGCCCATCCGGAGAGGCCACCACGTCCAGCATGTTGCGCGCCTGCACCGTGGACACGCCCCCCATGCCCGGCAGGGGGCTGGCGCCCGCGGGGGCGTCGAAGCCTCCGCCGGCGGGGGTGTTGGCCAGCTCCGAGAGGTTCCCCACCGTCTTCACCACCTCGTGCGTGGACAGGTTGACGCGCACCAGGCGCCCCTTGCGGCTGAGCGCCACCACCGCCTCATCGTTGCGCACCACCGCCACGCCGCGCGGCTCGTCCCCCACCTTCACTTCCCACTTGAGCGCCAGCGACTGGGCGTCAAAGGCCATCAGGGAACCGGACTCCACCGAGTCCAGCGCGGCGGCGTTCACCACGAGCAGCGTCTTGCCTCCGTCCGCCAGGGCAAGCCCCACCGGCTCCACGCCCACGGGCAGGGTGGCGGACGGGCCCTCCCAGCTGCCACGGGTGATCACGGACACGGAGCGGCTGCCGCGGTTGGCCACGTAGACGGTGTCGTTGGGCGCCACGAGCACGCGCTCGGGCTGGGCCCCCACCTTGAGCTCCGCCACTTTGGTGCGCGCCTTCGCGTCCACCACCGTGAGGGTGCCATTGTCGGCGTCCGCGGCGTACACGAGCGCGTCGTCCCGGGAGAGGGCCACCGAGCCGGAGCTGTTCACGTAGTTCGCGGACGGCGAGGGGGTACAGGCGACGAAGAGCAGAGCGGCGGCGAGCAACGGGTGGACGACGCGCACGTGGGTAGACCCTCCTGACAGCGGCGGTAAAGGCCCTTGGCTGGCTGCAGGCTAGCCCACCAGGCAGAGGATGTCTTCCGGCCGGGAGACCCGGTGGCGCGCCCCTGAACCTTCCAACTCCTCCGGGCGGAACCCCCAGCCCACCCCCACCGGCACCATCCCGGCCCGGCAGGCGGTCTCCATGTCTATCCCGGTGTCCCCCACGAACAGGCACTCGGCCGGCGCGCGCCCGAGCAGCGAGGCCACCTCCAGCGCGGACTGGGGATCCGGCTTGCGCGGGACACCGGGCCTGTCCCCGAAGACGGGGGCCAGCTGGAACCGCCCGAACAGCACCTCCACCATCCGGACCGTGGCTGCGTGGGGCTTGTTGGACAGCACCGCCACCGGGTGGCCCCGTGCCAGGAGCCCCTCCAGCAGCGGCTCCACCCCCGGAAAGGGCCGGCTGCGCCGGAACATCTCCTCCGCGTACACCTGCCGGTAGGTGGAGAGCACCTCTGCCGCGGACAGGGGGCTGCCCGCTCCCAGCGCCCGGGTGATGAGGTTCTCCGCCCCGGCCCCCACGAAGTCCCGGTAGGCGGCGAGCGGGTGCGGCGCGGCCCCGTGGTGGACGAGCGTCCGGTTCACCGCGGCGGCAATGTCCTCCACCGTGTCGGCGAGCGTCCCGTCCAGGTCGAAGATGAACGCGTGGGTCGGCATGCACCGCTTTCTAACCGGCAACGCGCAGGTGACAGCACGCAACCATCCGTTGAAACGGGCGAGAATGTAGGCATAAGGCCCATGTGAACCCCATGCGTACCCTGCTCGCTGCCCTGACGTTGACGCTCCTCGCGGCCCCCGCCCGCGCCGAACGTTGCCCCGCCGATCTCCCCATCCTGTTCGTGGTCCAGGACAAGAGCGGGTCCATGAATTTCGTGCCGGATCCCAACGTCCCCACGGATCCCACCAAGTGGGCCACCGCGAGCGCGCTGGTCCCCCAGCTGGCCACCCAGTTCGCCAACCGGTTCCGCTTCGGCGTCCACATGTACCCGGGGGCCACCACGCAGTTCAATTGCACGGTGGGCGGCACGGTGAGCCCGGTGGGGGCCACGCCCGCCCAGGTGGCCACGGCGTACTCCACCCGGAACGCGGGCGGCGGCACCCCCACGGCCGTCAGCCTGGACGAGGCGCGCGCCTACCTGGGTTCGCTCAATGATCTCGAGCCCAAGTACGTGCTCCTCATCACCGACGGGCTGCCCAACTGCAACCTCGGGCTGGACCCGGCCACCTGCAGCGCCACCACCCCGGGCTGCAGCAACAACAGCTGCGGGCTGGGGGCCAAGGACTGCCTGGACGACGCGGGCACCCGCGCCGCCGCCGCCGCGCTGCTGGCCCAGGGCGTCAAGGTGTACGTGGTGGGCTTCGGCACCTCGGTGACCAACGCCAACCAGAAGGCGGTGCTGGACGGCATTGCGCAGTCCGGCGGGACCGGCAGCGCCTACGTGGCCAACAACCAGGCGGACCTGGCCACCTCGCTGAACGCCATTGGCTACAACGCGGCCACCTGCTGCAAGGACGCCTGCACCGCCGGGGCGAAGCTGTGCACCACGGACGGCAAGCTCCAGTCCTGCGAGCTGGACACGGCGCTCGGCTGCACGACGTGGAAGGTGAACCCCTGCCCCGCCCAGTCCTCCTGCCAGAACGGCACCTGCGTCTCCTGCACCAACGCGTGCACGGCGGGGGCCAAGCGCTGCCAGGCCGGGATGGCCCAGTCCTGTGACGTGGGGGCGAACGGCTGCACCGCCTGGGGCGCTCCCCAGGCGTGCGCGCAGGGACAGGCCTGCAACGCCGGCACCTGCGGCTCGTGCGAGGCCTGCACCGAGGGCGAGCGCCGCTGCTCGGAGAATGCCACGCAGATCTGCACGCGCAACGCCACCACCGGCTGTACCGCGTGGGTCACCTCCAACTGCGCCCAGGGCACCTCCTGTGACAACGGCCGCTGCGCCAGCTGCAGCAGCACCTGCACCGCCGGCATCACCCGGTGCAGCGGCAGCAGCATCGAGACGTGCGAGGCGGACGCGCAGGGCTGCACCTCCTGGGCGCTGTCTGCCACCTGCAGCGGGGCGTGCAACAACGGCCGCTGCGGGGCCTGCAGCAACCCCTGCACCACGGGCGAGCAGCGCTGCAACGGCGGGACCGTGGAGACGTGCGAGCCCAACAGCGCCGGGTGCGGCGAGTGGCGCACCACGGACACCTGCGGCGCGGGCCAGGCCTGCGTTGCCGGCGCGTGCGCCGCCTGCCCCGCCACCTGCGAGGTGGGGGCGGTGCGCTGCGGCAACGGCGTGGCGGAGGAGTGCGCGGTGGGCCCCACCGGCTGCCCGTCCTGGCGCACCACCAGCGCCTGCGCAGATGGCTCGTCCTGCGCGGGTGGCGAGTGCCGCGTGCCCTGCACCGGCGAGGAGGCCAGCGTGTGCGGCCCGGACGCCACGTGCCAGCAGTTCGAGGAGGGCTACTACTGCGTGCCCAACCGGGCGCTCGGTGACGCGCCGAAGGTGAAGTCCGGCTGCGGGTGCGCCGGCACGGACGGCGGGGCGCTCGCCTCGCTCGCCCTGCTCGCGCTGGCCCAGCTGGCCGGCCGTCGCAAGCGGTAGGGCGGGCAGCCGCGTGGGACTCTTCTCCGGGTGCCTGCAGGCGGACGCACGGGACGCGTCTGCCTACGCGCGGCTGATGGGCGGCCAGCGGGCGCAGCTGCTGCTGACCGATCCGCCCTATTGCCTGCTCACCCGCCGCCGAAAGGGCGGGGACCTGCGGGATCCGCGCGCGCACAAGAAGATTGATCACGAGGCAGTGGTCCGCTTCGAGTCGGTCCGCGACTACCGCGCCTTCACCGCGGAGTGGCTGCCGCACGCGCTCGCCCAGCTGGCCCCGGAGGCGCCGGCCGTCCTCTGGACCAACCTGCTGGGGCGCGGCCCGCTGCTGGAGGTGGCCGCGTCCTGCGGCTACGCCCACCACGCCGGGGACTTCACCTGGGCCAAGCGCACCACGGACAAGAACGCCAACGAGCACCTGCTGCGCGTCTACGAGGTGGCGCTGGTGCTCACCCGCGCGCCGTTGCCGCCCCTGGCCCCGGCGGATCCCCCCCGCTGCTGGAGCTCGGTGACGGCCTACGAGGAGGGGGAGGCAGAGGCCACCGGCCACCACCCGCACCACAAGCCCTTCGGGGCGCTGGAGGCCCTGGTTCGGCAGTACTCCCGGCCCGGGGCCGTGGTGTTGGACGTCTTTGCAGGCTCCGGCAGCATCCCGGCCGCGGCGCAACGGCTGGGGCGCACGCCCGCGTGCATGGAGCTCCGGCCCGAGTGGGCCCGCGCCGTGACGGCGCGGCTGCACCGGGGCGCCCGTCAGCCCCGGTAGAGGTCCACCCCCAGCTTCACCACCAGGGCCAGCACCACCGCGAGCACCGCGCGGCGCACCAGCCCGTCTCCGCCCTTCACGGCCACATGCGCACCCAGCGCCCCTCCGGCGAACTGCGCCGCCGCCATGGGCAGCGCCACGCCCCAGGCCACGCTGCCCCGGCTGGCAAACAGCGCCACGGCCGCCAGGTTGCTCGCGAAGTTGACCACCTTGGCGTC
>VGRA01000173.1 GCA_016875515.1 Deltaproteobacteria bacterium
CGTGGCCGGCCTGTGCGTACCGAAGAAGGCCAGCGGCGGCAGCTGCGCCGCGGCCGGGGACTGCCTGAGCGGGGCCTGCGTGGACGGGGTGTGCTGCAACGGCGCCTGCGGCGGCAGCTGCGAGGCGTGCAACCTGGTCGGTGCCCTGGGGGCCTGCTCGCCGGTGCCCGCGGGCATGGACCCGGCGGCCGAGTGCGGCCTGGACTTCTGCGGCGGCAGCCGTGCCTGCGCGGCCACCTGCGCGGCAGACGGGGACTGCAAGGCCACCGCCTATTGCCCGGGCGGCGTTTGCACGGCGAAGAAGCCGGCCGGCCAGGCCTGCGCCGCCCCGCGCGAGTGCGCCACCGGCTCCTGCGTGGACGGGGTGTGCTGCGGCGGCGCCTGCGCCGGCACGTGCGAGGCGTGCAACCTCTCCGGGAAGTTGGGCCAGTGCGCGCCGCTGCCGGGAGGGACGGACCCGGGCGGTGAGTGCACCGCCACCTATTGCGGAGGCACGGTGGCCGCCTGCGCCACCACCTGCGCCGGGGACGCGGCCTGCAAGCCGGGCTACTTCTGTGGGGGGGACAGCGCCTGCGCCCCGGTGAAGGCGGCCGGCCAGGCCTGCGGCAGGGCCGGCGAGTGCGCGAGCGGCTTCTGCGCGGACGGGGTGTGCTGCGGCACGTCCTGCGGCGGGGCGTGCGAGGCCTGCAACCTCGTGGGCGCGGTGGGCGCCTGCGCGGTGGTGCCGGCGCGCACGGACCCGGGCAGCGACTGCGGCCTCGGCCTCTGCAAGGGCGGTGTCGCGGCCTGCATCTCCCCGTGCGGCGCGGACGCGGACTGCAAGGTGGGGAACTTCTGCAACGGTGGCACGTGCGCGCCCAAGAAGGTGCTCGGCGAGGCCTGCGCCGCGGGCACCGCCTGCGCCTCCGGCTTCTGCGTGGACGGGGTGTGCTGCGACGGCGCCTGCGGCGACACCTGCAAGGCCTGCAACCTCCCCGGCAAGTCCGGCACCTGTGACACGGTGACCGTGCGCGAGGACCCCGCCACCGAGTGCGGTAGCACCTTCTGCAGCGGCGCGGCGGGGAGTTGCCTTGCCTCCTGCAGCGGCAACGCGGACTGCAAGTCCGGCTCGAGCTGCCAGGGCGGCACGTGCGTCTGGAACAGCGGGGCGGGGCAGGCCTGCACCTCGGCCGCGCAGTGCGCCACCGGCTTCTGCGCGGACGGCGCCTGCTGCACCACCGCCTGCACCGGCACCTGCGAGGCCTGCAACCTGGCCGGCAGCGTGGGCGCCTGCGCCCCCGTGGCCGCCTCGACGGACCCGGCCAACGAGTGCGGGCGCTTCCATTGCAGCGGCACCGCCTCCGCCTGCGCCAACCCCTGCGGCTCGGACGCGGACTGCAAGGCGGGCAACTTCTGCAGCGCCGGCACCTGCAGTCCGAAGCGCGCTGCGGGGGACAGCTGCGGCGCGGCCAACGCCTGCCTGTCCGGCTTCTGCGCGGACGGCGTCTGCTGCGACGGGGCCTGCGGTGGCCCGTGCGTGTCCTGCAACCTCCCCGGCAGCGCGGGGATGTGCAGCCCCGTCCCTGCGCGCACGGACCCCGCCGGGGACTGCGGCCGGACGTGGTGCGACGGGGCCGGGGCGTGCCTCACCGCCTGCGCCTCCTTGCTGGACTGCCGCTCCGGCTTCCCGTGCGTGGACGGCGCCTGCTGCGACACCGCGTGCGCCGGCCGCTGCGAGGCCTGCAACGTGGCGGGCAGCGTGGGCACCTGCGCCCCCGTCTCGGCGGGCACGGACCCGGCCAACGAGTGCGGCACCACCTTCTGCAGCGGTGCCGTTGGTGCCTGCGCGTTCGGCTGCAGCGACCACCCGGACTGCAAGGCCACCGCCTACTGCCTCGGCGGCACCTGCACCCCGCGGAAGCTGTCCGGCGCCACGTGCGCGTCCGGCAGCGAGTGCGCCACCGGCTTCTGCGTGGACGGCACCTGCTGCGCCACCGCCTGCAACGGCACCTGCGAGGCGTGCAACCTGCCCGGCACCGCCGGCACCTGCTCGCCCGCCCCGGCGCGCTCCGGCAGCGAGTGCGGCCGTTACCTCTGCAGCGGCGCCTCCGCCGCGTGCGCCAGCACCTGCGCCGGGGACGCGGACTGCGCCCCGGGCAACTTCTGCAGCGGCAACGCCTGCGTGGCGAAGAAGACGCAAGGCCAGGCCTGTGCCGGGGCCAACCAGTGCGCCACCGGCTTCTGTGCGGACGGCGTCTGCTGCAACGTGGCCTGCACGGGCGCCTGCCAGGCCTGCAACACCCCGGGCAGCACCGGCAGCTGCGTCAACGCCCCGGCCGGCACGGACCCGGCGGGGGAGTGCGGCCTCGGCTACTGCGGCGCCGCCGGGTGCGCCACCTCCTGCACCGCGGACGGACAGTGTAAGTCCACCGCGGCCTGCGCGGGCGGCACCTGCCGCCTCAAGGGCAGCACCGGCACCTCCTGCTCCAGCGTCAGCCAGTGCAGCTCCGGCTTCTGCGTGGATGGCGTCTGCTGCAACGCCGCCTGCTCCGGCACCTGCCGCGCCTGCAACCTGTCCGGCACCTCGGGCACCTGCACCAACCTCTCCTCCGGCACGGACCCCGGCGGCGAGTGCGGCGTCACCTGGTGCAGCGGCGCCGGGTCGTGCCTGGCCACCTGCAGCGCGGACGGGGACTGCAAGGCGGGCAACTACTGCAGCGGCGGCACCTGCACTGTCCGGAAGGGGGCCGGCCAGTCCTGCACCGCCGCCAACCAGTGCGCCTCCGGCTTCTGCGTGGACGGGGTGTGCTGCAACAGCGCCTGCACCGGCGCGTGCCGCTCCTGCGGGCTCGCCGCCAGCAAGGGCATCTGCACCGGGTACGGCGTACGGACGGACCCGGAGTCCGAGTGCGGGCTGACCACCTGCAACGGCACTGGCGACTGCACTTCGCCGTGCGGCTCGGACGCGGACTGCAAGGCGGGCTCCGCGTGCAACGGCGCCTCCTGCGTGGCGCTCAAGCCGCTCGGCAGCGCGTGTGGCTCCGGGGCGGAGTGCGGCTCCGGCTTTTGCGCGGACGGCGTCTGCTGCAACACCGCCTGCAGCGGCGGCCCGTGCGATGCCTGCTCGGTGACGGCGGGCGCCGCCCAGAACGGCACCTGCCAGTTCCTGGGCACCGCCGTACAGTGCCGCGCCTCCACGGACAGCTGCGACGCGGCGGAGTTCTGCACCGGCCTGTCCGCCAGCTGCCCCGCGGACGCGGTGACAGCGGCCGGCACCACCTGCCGGGCCGCCACGGACCTGTGCGACGCGGTGGAGACCTGCACGGGCGCCAGCAAGGCCTGCCCCGCGGACGGCGTGTTGGCCGCCGGCACCTCCTGCCGCGCCCAGTCCGGCCCCTGCGACGTGGCCGAGGCCTGCAACGGCGCCAGCAAGACCTGCCCGTCCAACCTCTTCTCGGAGGGCGGCACAACCTGCCGTCCCGCCGCCAGCGTCTGTGACGTGGCTGAGGCCTGCAGCGGTGGCTCGCCCAATTGCCCGGCGGACGCCTTCGCGGCCGGCAACACCCAGTGCCGGGCGGCGGCCGGCGCCTGCGACGTGGCCGAGTTCTGCACCGGCACCAGCGGCACCTGCCCCGGGGACGCCAAGCTGTCCGGCACCGTGTGCCGCCCGGAGAACACGTCCCTGGGCTGCGACGTGGCTGAGACCTGCGACGGCGCCTCCAACGACTGCCCGGTGGACGGGGCCGCACCGGCCACCCGCCTGTGCCGCGCCAAGGCCGGCGCCTGCGACGTGAACGACCACTGCGACGGCGCCTCCACCTCCTGCCCCGCGGACGCCAAGGCCGCCGCCACCGTGGTGTGCCGCTCGGCCGAGGACCTCTGCGACGCGGTGGAACGCTGCACCGGCAGCAGCAACGACTGCCCGCCGGACGGGTTCGTCAACAATGCCACCGTCTGCCGCTCCGCTGCCGGCGCCTGCGACGTGGCGGAGACCTGCACCGGCGCGGCCAAGGCCTGCCCGGCAGACGGCTACGTGGGCGCCGGCTTCGTCTGCCGCGCTGCCACTGGCGTGTGCGACCGCCAGGAGAACTGCACCGGCCTCTCCGCGCAGTGCCCCACGGACCTCTTCGCCCCGGAGGAATCGCTTTGCAGCAGCGAGCCGCCCGCCTGCACCGACGGCCCGTGTGCCAGCAGTTGCGACCGCACGCGGACCTGCACCTCGGACGTGTGCCAGTCCGGCGTGTGCGCCCCCAAGGCGGGCCAGCAGCAGGTCTCCTGCTCCAACAACACCCTCTGTGCCCAGGACACCGGCACCTGCTGCTGGGGCACCTGCGGCCCTCTGGGCGAGGCCTGCTCCCCCACGCCCCCCACCTGTGACGGCGGCCCCTGCGGCGCCCCTGGCGGGGGCAACTGCACCACGAACGCGGACTGCGCCACCGGCTTCTGCGTGGACAGTTTCTGCTGCAACACCGCGTGCGATGGGGCCTGCCAGGCCTGCGCCGTGCCGGGCCGCACCGGTACGTGCGTCACCGCGGACGCGCTGACGGACCCCTCGCTCGAGTGCGGCAACACATTCTGCAGCGGCGCCAACGCGTGCCTCGCCAGCTGCGGCACCAACTCCGAGTGCAAGCCCTCCGCCTACTGCGCCGCGGGCACCTGCACCCCGAAGAAGTCCACCGGCCAGTCCTGCACCGCGCCCACCCAGTGCCTGAGCAACTTCTGCGTGGACGGCACCTGCTGTGGCAGCCCCTGCGCGGGCAAGTGCGAGGCCTGCAACCTCGCCGGCTTCGAGGGCGCCTGCTCCCCGCTGCCCATGCGCACGGATCCCACCGGCGAGTGCGTGACCGGCCTGTGCAACGGGGCCCGCGCCTGCATCAACCCCTGCACCTCCAACGCGGACTGCAGGGTGGACAACTACTGCAACGGCAGCGGCAGTTGCACGCCGCTCGGGGCCCCCGGCGCCGCCTGCACGGTGGCCAGCCAGTGCGCCACCGGCTTCTGCGTGGACGGCGTCTGCTGCGGCTCCGCCTGCGGCGGCACCTGCCAACGGTGCGACGTGGACGGCAGCGGCAGCTGCACCCCCATCACCTCCGGCCTGGACCCGTTCAACGAGTGCGGCGGCGGCTACTGCAGCGGCAACAACGCCTGCAACGCCACCTGCATCAGCAACGCCCAGTGCAAGCCCGGCGCCTTCTGCGTGGACGGCCAGTGCGAGGAGCGCACCGCGCTGGGTGGGGCCTGCACCGTGAACGTGGACTGTGCCTCCGGGCACTGCGTGGACGGCGTCTGCTGCGGCACCGCCTGCGTGGGCACCTGCTACGCCTGCAACGTGCCCGGCAGCGTGGGCACCTGCGTGGCCGCCCTGGACCAGACGGATCCGCGCTCGCAGTGCGCCCCGTACCGCTGCAACGGCACGGGCGCCTGCCGGCCGGTGTGCAACGGGGACGCAGACTGCGACGGCGCGCACTACTGCTCGGGCGGCACCTGCGTGGACCGCTTCGTGACCGGGGCATCCTGCAACGCCAACGCGCAGTGCCACAGCAACTTCTGCGTGGATGGCGTCTGCTGCGGCACGGCCTGCGACGGCGGCGCGTGTGACGCCTGCACCGTGTCCCTCGGCGCCACGGCAGACGGCACCTGCACGCTGCTGCCGCCCACCACGCAGTGCCGCGTGGCAGACGGCGCCTGCGACGTGGACGAGTACTGCACCGGTACCTCCGGCAGCTGCCCGCCGGACGGCGCGAAGGCCGCCGGAACCAACTGCCGGGCCGCCACCGGCAGCTGCGACCAGGCGGAGGTCTGCAACGGCACCTCCAAGGATTGCCCGTCGGACGAGTACCAGCCCTTCGGCGCCACCTGCCGCACCGCCACCGGGGCGTGTGACGTGGCCGAGGTGTGCACCGGCAGCTCGCCGCAGTGTCCCTCGGACGCGGTGGCCGCCCCGGGCGTGCTGTGCCGCGGCCGCGCGGGGCCGTGTGACGACCTGGAGTACTGCGACGGCCTCAACGCCGCCTGCCCGGCAGACGGCTTCGAGCCCATGGGGGCGGAGTGCCGCGCGCAGGCCGGCATCTGCGACGTGTCCGAGGTGTGCACCGGCCTGTCTGCACAGTGCCCGGGCAACGCC
>VGRA01000174.1 GCA_016875515.1 Deltaproteobacteria bacterium
CGAGTCATCCAGCGCCACCACCGGGGAGACGTCCTCGCCCAGGATGCGGGAGAGCCCCTGTGCGGCCGCGAGGCGCACCTTCTCGTCCCCGTCCGCCATGGCCCGCAGCAGCAGCTGCCGGCTGCGCTCGCCCGCTGCCGCGCCGAGCACCAGCGCCCCGAGCGACCGCACGTCCGCGTCCACGTCCGAGAGCGCCTGCTCTCCCAGCTCCAGCGCCGCGTCACCGCCCACGTTGAGGGCAAGCAGCGAGGCGCGCCGGCGCACCACGCGGTCCGGGTCCTTCAGCGCGGCAGACAGCTGCGGCAGCGCGTCCACCGGGGCCAGCTTCAGCAGGGCCTTGAGGGCGGCAACGCGCACGTCAGCGTCCGGCGAGGCCAGGTGGCGCTGCACGATCGGCGTGCCCTCCGCCTTCGCGAGCGTTGCAAAGGCGTCCAACAGAACCACCCGCACGCGCGGCTCGCCCTCCGCGTTGAGCGCGGCGGCGAGCGCGGGGGCAGCGGCGGGATGGGCGAGCGCCTTGAGCCGCTCGGCGGCGCGAAGGCGGGAGGCGGCGTCCGGGGCGGACAGCTCTCGCACGGAGAAGCCGAAGAGGGACTCCTCGGCCCGGCCCGGGAAGGTGGCGCCGGTGAGCGAGAGCAGCTCGTCCTCGGTGACGGACAGCCGGCCCTGGGCGGCGAACTGCTGGGCGTGGGCCAGCGTGGAGGTGGGCCGTGAGGCGGCCATGGCCGGCACGGGGACCGGGGCGACCACGGCGGCGGGGAGCGGCACGGGGGCGGCCGCCGGGGTGGTGACAGCAGTCACCACCGCCTCGGCCTGCACGGCCACCGTCTCCGCGGCGGCAGCCCGCGCGGTGCCGGCGCGGAAGGCCTCGCTGCGCAGCTCGGACATGAAGCCGGCCAGGTCGAACAGGGACTCGGAGTCCACGGTGCGCTCGGCGTCGTGGATGCGGGAGGCCTCGATGATGCGCCCCACCAGCGTGGCGCGCTCGGCGCGCAGCGCCTCCATGGCGCGTGCCTGCTGCTCGCGCTCCGCATGCTCGCGGGCGAGCCGCACCTCCAGCTCCGCCACGTCCCGGCGCAGCTCGATCTCCCGCTGGGCCGCCGCCTGCAGCTCCATCCGCGCGCGCTCCAGTTCCGCCCGGGCCGTGGCCAGATCCGAGCTGAGGCTCGCCGCGCGGGCCTCGAAGTAGACGATTTTCTCCAGCGCGCTTTTCAGCAGCGCATCAGGGCGCTCGTCGTTCAAGGCGGTGCGTGCCTCCGGGGGGTGCGCCGCATGGGCCCGCTACAGGCAGCTTCACGGCTGAAAATCTGCGGCACCATACAGAGCGGGAGATCCGCGGTAAACCCCGGAAAAGCCGGGAATTCAGGGGCCGCGGAAGTCGCAACTCCCGGCGGGGGTGTTGTCCCGGCAGGCCTGCGGCACCCGGATGCGCGGGGTGCCCTCCAGCACGGAGGAGATGAAGTCGAAAATCTGCTCGCGGGCGGCCGCCCCCGCCACCCCGTCCCGGGCGGCGAAGCCGTGGACGGACAGCGGGGAGGTGCCCGGGGCGCCGAACTGGGTGTAGCCGCTGCTGCCCACCACCTCCTCCGCGTGGGGGATGCCGGGCACCTCGCGCAGCACCGCCCCCAGCTGCGTGGCGCCCACCGCCCCCGCGGCAAACTCCGAGCCGGGGTTGGGGAGCACCGTGTCCCCCATGCTCTGTTGGACGAGCGCCGCGCCGTCCCCCTCCGCCAGCTCGTCCGCCCAGTTGGCGCCGTCCACGTCGTCCCAGGCCCCCTGGGACATGGCGAGCGCCATGCGGAAGTCCATGTACGAGGACTGGCCGCCCGCCATGGCGGGGCGCAGGGCAATGTAGAGCTCCGAGCCGGGGATGAAGTGGGTCCAGGCCCCGCCGGGCACGTTGAGGACGGCATGGCGGATTCGGTCCGAGACGCCGGTGTAGGCAAGGCCCATGGTCCCGCCCAGCGAGCCGCCGGTCCAGGTGGCGCGCGAGAGGTCCGGTCTGCGCCCGGCGGCGGGGTTGGGCTGCCCGCCCAGCACCGCCGCGGAGAGCGCGTCCCCGAGCAGCGGGCCGGCCAACGCCTGCTCCACGGCGGAGAGGTCCGCGAGCGCCTGCATCAGCCCCGCGGTGGAGCGGGCCACGCCGCGGAACATCCGCTCCAGCCGCGTGAGCGTCTGGAATACCTCCGTGTCGTTCCAGCCGTAGAACAGGCCCGTCACCTTGCCGAGCCCCTGCGCGGCCAGCTCCGCGTCGAACTGGTTCTCGTGGTGGTTGCCGCCGGTGCCGTGGCCGAAGAAGGCCAGGCGGTAGTTGCCCTGCCCGCGCGGGACCATCAGGCGGAAGGGCGCGTCGTGGGTGCCGGCGGGCACGGGCATACCGTCTTCCCCCACGGACAGCAGGCCATCCGCGTCCCGGAATTCCGGCAGTCCCGAAAGCCGCCCCTCGAGCACGAGCGCCACGTTCCCGGACGCGGGGGCCTGCACCAGGTCCCACGCCACCGTCACCCTGCCCGCGTCCACCGCCGCCCGTGCCTGGGCGCGTGCAGCGCGCATGCGGGCGCGGGCATCCTCGCGGGAGCGGGAGGTGAAGTCCCACGCGCGCAGCACGCGGCGCGGGTCCACGCCCACCTTCGCCACCAGCGCGCGGGTGGGCGCGTGGTAGGCGGCGTACCGCCCCTCCTCGTCCGTCTCCGGCGCCACCACGCCCAGTGCCACCTGCGCGGAACGTTCCTGCGGAAAGGCGGTGCCGTCCGCGGCCCGCACGTCGTCCATCAGCAGCGCCACGTGGTCGGAGGCGGGGGTGAGCGGCCGGCGCGGGTAGCCGATGAGCAGCACTTCCCCGGAAGGCGAGGTGTCCGCGGTGGCCAGGTCCAGCCGCAGCGGCACCTGCCGGCCGAAGCGGTCCCCGGGCTGCGCCTCGTACAGCCGCAGCGCCGCGCCGTCCCCGCTGCCCAGGGAGGCCGCGTCCACGGCGGAGGGGAAGGCGGTGAGCAGGGGGCTGGCGCGGGAGAAGCCGTCCGCGTGGTTGAGCAGCGAGCTGTCCTCGCGCACCGTCAGGGCGCTCCCGTCGAACGCGAGCCGAAGCCCGGTGCGGGTGGACGCGTCCGCACGGGCGAAGGTGTTGGAGGGGAACGGCAGGGCGCAGCGCACCGGGTCCGCGGCGTCGCACAACGCCGTCAGCGGGGCGCGCTCGCCCGCAGCGCGGTCCCGGAGGGGCGCGGGCGTGCCCGGGCCGCACGCGGCGAGCCCGAGCGAGAGCGGGAGGAACAGCAGCGCGCGCCGCATGGACCGCGCCTCAGGACCGGAACGCCGATCGCACCAACCCGGGCTCGAAGAACGTGTCCTCGCTCGCCCCCTCGGCCGCGTACCGGTACACCGCGGCGGTGTAGATGCCGTTGAGCGCCCCCCCCACGATGGCCAACGCCCCGAAGGCCAGCACCGTCACCCCCAGCACGGCGAGCGCGGCGGTCCCGTTGACGCCCGCGAGCAGGAAGGCGCCGCCGAACCCGAGCAGACCCACCAGCAGGTAGGCGAAGAAGAAGACCAGCCCCAGCCCGGCGTTGCCCGCCAGCTGCTCGCCCCAGCTGCGCTTGAGCAACTGCAGGCTGCGGCGGATGGCGTCCACCGGCCCCACGTCCTCGTTCACCAGCACCGGTACGGCGAGGAAGGTGGCCACGGACCAGCTGGCCCCCAGGAAGGAGACCGCGGTGCGGACGAGGATGTTCTTGCTCTGGTCCCTTGCGGCGCGCAGCAGCATGCCCACCGTGCCTGCGATGAGGGCGTAGCCGAAGATGACGCCCAGCCGGGAGGAGGCAACGCGGAAGCCGTCCGCCACCGTGGGGTCCCCGCCCCGCAGCCGGATGAGCGCCGCCCCCACCAGCGCGGAGTTGCAGAAGAAGATGACGAAGTAGGTGGAGACGTAGAAGAGGAACATCGCCAGCACCGCCAGCGCGTTGGCCTCGTCTCCCTTCGTGCGCTCGCCCAACAGCGCGAACGGCACGATGAAGCTGAGCGACACCAGCGTCACCAGCACGCCGGAGAGGACGGGGAAGACGAGCAATTCCTTGTCGGCGGAGAGCACGCGGGCGCTCGCCTTGACCAGGTTCCAGCTGCGGGTGAGGGCGTCGAACATGGACCGGGCCTCTAGCACAACACCGTGTTCCGCCCATGCACGGGGCGGCCGAAGCGGTGCGCCGGTAGGGTCCACGCGCATGGACACAACACAGAGCAGCCCGCGCATGCCGGTGGCCTTCCTCCCGCACGGGGGAGGGCCGTGGCCCTTCGTGGACCTGGGCTTTCCGAAGGAAGAGTTGGGCGACATGGCGGCCTACCTGCGCTCGGTGGCCCGGCTGCCGAGGGCGCCGCCCGCCGCGCTGCTGGTCATCTCCGCGCACTGGGAGGCGGCCGTTCCCACGGTGATGACCTCCCCTGCCCCGCCCATGCTGTACGACTATGACGGCTTCCCGCCCGAGTCGTACCGGGTGCGCTGGCCGGCCCCGGGCGCGCCTGTGCTCGCCGGGCGCGTGCGGCAGTTGCTCACGGAGGCGGGGCTGCCCTCCGCGGAGGACGCGCGCCGCGGCTTCGACCACGGCACCTTCGTACCGCTGTCGCTCCTCTACCCCGGGGCCAACGTGCCCACGGTGCAACTGTCGCTCGTCTCCGGGTTGGACCCGGCCGCGCACCTGCAGCTGGGGCGGGCGCTGCAACCCCTGCGGAACGAGGGGGTCTTCATCCTCGGCAGCGGGATGACGTTCCACGACCTGCGGACCTTCTTCGACCCGCGGGCCCACGGCATCTCCGCCACGTTCGACGCCTGGCTGCAGGCGGCGGTGACGGCGGAGCCGGCGTCGCGGGACGCGCAGCTGTCCGCTTGGACGCAGGCCCCCCTAGCGCGGCGTGCGCACCCGCGGGAGGAGCACCTCCTCCCCTTGCACGTTGTTGCAGGCGCCGCCGGGGAGGACCGGGGCGTTCTCAGCTGGAGCGGCACCAACCTGGGCCACCGGCTGTCCGGCTACCACTTCGGCTGAAGGCGAGCGGGACGGCTACCGCGGCCCGAGCGGCCGGGCGGCCAACTGCTCCAGGACGAACGCCTTGAAGGCGTTCACCTTGGCGGGCACGTGGGCCATGCGCGGGTGGACCAGGTGCAGGGTGCCGTTCTTCAGGCCGAAGCGGGGCACCACGCGGACGAGCGAGCCGTCCTCCAGCGCCCGCTGGGCCACGAAGGACGGGAGCATCCCCACGCCGCCGCCCCGGCGCAGCACCTCGAGGGAGAAGAAGAAGTCGTCTGCCTGGACGCGGGACCCCTCGGCGAGCACCTGGAGCTCCTTTACGTCCTTGAAGCCGCGCGGCATGACGAGCTCGTGGTCCGCCAATTCCTCCACCGTGCGGGGCGTGCCGCGCCTGGCGAGGTAGGTAGGCGAGGCGAACAGCTGGGCCTCGAGGTCCGTCAGCTTGCGGGCCACCAGCGTGGAGTCCCGCAGCGGGCCGCGGGCAATGCGCAGGGCCAGGTCCACGCCCTCCGTCACCACGTCCACGAAGGCGTTGGTGAGCCACACGTCCACCTTCACGTCCGGGTAGCGGGCCATGAAGGCGGGCACCACGTCCGCGAGCCACGCGGTGCCCAGGTCGTTGGCGGCGGTGACGCGCAGGGTGCCGGAGGGGAACTCGCCCTGCTCCGGCAGGGACTCCACCGCCTCGCGGAGGCTGGCCACCAGCGGGGCCACGCGCTGCAGCAGCGCGGCCCCCGCGGTGGTGAGGCCCACGGTGTGGGTGGTGCGGTGCAGCAGGTGCGCCCCGAGGCTGGCCTCCAACCGGACGTTGCCGCGGCTCACCGTGGAGCGCGGCAGCCCGAGCCGCTTCCCCGCCAGGGAGAAGCTGCTCGTCTCGGCCACGGCCACGAAGAGTTGGAGGAGGTCCAGCTCGGGGGTCTTCATGCGGCGGTGCGCGCTACGGCTTGCAGGCGTCGTCCTGGCGGGCCGCGCAGGTGCCCGAGTCGCAGGTGCCGACGCACTCGTCGGACTCGGTGCAGGTGGCGCCGTTCGCCTTCTTGGCGGCGCAGGTGTTGTTGGTGGGGTTGCACCAGGCGTCCG
>VGRA01000175.1 GCA_016875515.1 Deltaproteobacteria bacterium
CCGAGTACGTCCACCTGCGGGCGCCGCGCGGGGCGGGCTTCGAGCCTGTCTCGTTGGTGTCCGGCTGGCGGTGGCGCGGGGGGCTGGGCTTTTACGAGGAGATCCGCGACAGCGCGGAGAACCTCTTCTTCGAGCAGCTGCCCGCGGGCGAGTACACGCTGAAGCTCAAGCTGCGCGTTGCAGCCGCCGGCGCCTTCCGGGTGGGGCCTGCCACGCTGCAGTCCCTGTATGCCCCGGAGTTCACCGCCTACTCGGCCGGGGCCGCGTTGACGGTGAAGTGAGGGCTGAGCTTCAGCCGCGCGGGGACACCTTCAACCGCGCGGCCTTCAGCTTTCCCACCTGGACCAGGTACTCGCCCGCGGCCAGCTCCGCCTTCACGTCCGTCACCTTCTCGCCGTTGAGCTTCACGCCGCCCTGCTGGATGAGCCGGCGCGCGTCCGCGTTGGAGGAGGCCAGCTTCGCCTCGGCAAGCGCCTTGCCCAGCCCCACCTTCGGCGCGTCCCCGAGCGACACCTCGATGAGCGGCAGCTCCTCCGCCACCAGCTCCCTCCTGGAGAAGCGGCGCTCGAAGTCCTCCACCGCCTTCTGGCCGGCCTCCGCCCCGTGGAAGCGGGCCACCATCTCCCGGGCGAAGTCCACCTTGGCGTTGCGCGGGTGGGCCTTCCCCGCCGCCACGTCCGCGCGCAGCTGCTGGACGTGCTTGAGCGGGCGGGACGAGAGCAGCTCGTAGTACCGCCACATCAGGTCGTCCGTGACGCTCATGAGCTTGCCGAAGATCTGTTCGGGCGGCTCGTTGATGCCCACGTAGTTGTCGAGGGATTTTGACATCTTATCCCCCTCGATCTTCCCGTCCACCAGCCTGGCGTCCAGCCCCTCCAGGATGGGGCCGGTCATGATGATCTGCGGCTCCAGCCCGTACTCCTTCATCAGCTGGCGGCCCATCAGCAGGTTGAAGAGCTGGTCGGTGGATCCCAGCTCCACGTCCGACTTGAGCGCCACCGAGTCGTACCCCTGCAGCAGCGGGTAGAGGAACTCGTGGATGGAGATGCTGCGCCCCTCCCGGAAGCGCTTCTTGAAGTCGTCCCGCTCCATCATGCGGGCCACCGGGTACCTGGCCGCCAGCCGGACGAGCCCCTCGCTGCCGAGCGCGTCCAGCCACTCGGAGTTGAAGCGCACCTGCGTCACGGCGGGATCCAGCACCTTGAACACCTGCGCCTTGTAGGTCTCCGCGTTGGCGGCCACCTCCTCGCGGGTGAGGGCAGGGCGGGTGACGTTCTTGCCCGTGGGATCGCCGATGAGCGCGGTGAAGTCCCCGATGAGGAACACCACCTGGTGGCCGAACTCCTGGAAGCGCCGCATGCGGGTGAGCAGCAGCGAGTGGCCCAGGTGCAGGTCCGGGCGGTTGGGATCAAACCCGGCCTTGATGACGAGCGGCTTGCCGCTGTCGTAGCTGCGCTTCAGCCGCGCCTTCAGCTCCTCGGCCACGTGGAGGTCCACGGTGCCGCGGGTGACTTCCTCGAACTGCTCCTCCGGGGTGGCCTTGCGCACGTCGGACATGGGCGGCGGTTAAACCGGGGCCGTGTCGCGCTGTCCAGCCTTGTCAGGTGCCGGGCAGGTGTTCCCGGACGCGGACGATGCTGCGCGCCTTGCCCGTCTCGTCGTCCAGGTCCACCAGCACGCCCTGCAGGTAGACCAGCCCCTTCGCCGTTTCGTACTGCAAGGGCAACTGCGTGACGAAGCGCTGCACGGCCAGCTCCTTCTTGACGCCGATGACGGAGTCCAGCGGCCCGCACATGCCTGCGTCCGTGATGAAGGCGGTGCCGCCCGGGAGGATCCGCTCGTCCGCGGTCTGCACGTGGGTGTGCGTACCCACCACCGCGGACACCTTGCCGTCCAACCAGTGCCCCAGCGCCTGCTTCTCGCTGGTGGTCTCGCAGTGGACGTCCACCAGGATGCAGGGGGTCTGCTTGCGCAGCTCCTCCACCAGCGCCGCCCCCACCGTGAAGGGGCAGTCCAGGTTCCGTACCATGAAGGCGCGCCCCTCCAGGTTGAGCACGCCCAGCTTCCGCCCGCCCGGCGTCTGCAGCACCGCGTGGCCGCGCCCGGGTGCCCCCTTGGGGTAGTTGGCCGGGCGCAGCAGGAGATCCGGGTGGGCCTCCATCCACGGGATGATCTGCCGCTTGGTCCACGCGTGGTTGCCGGAGGTGAGCAGGTTCACCTCCGCGGACAGCAAGGCCTCGCAGGACTCCGCGGACAGCCCCGCGCCGCCCTCCGAGTTCTCCCCGTTGGCCACCACCAGGTCCACGTCGTGCCGGGCAATCAGCTTCGGGACGAAGTGGCGCACCGCCGCAATGCCGGGCTTGCCGACGACGTCACCGAGGAACAGGACCTTCAAGGGGGACTCCGGGGATCAGGACGAGGCGCAGCTGCTGTCACGGGCCAGCCCGCGCAGCGACTCCGCTTCGGTTACCACGAGATCCATGGGAACGTCGTCCGAATCCGTGGGCAGCCCGTCCACCAGCTGCTCGGAGAAGGCCAGCCCCACGCGCCGGCTGAGCTCCGAGCCCGCCTTCAGCGTGGCGTCGTAGTAGCCGCCGCCGCGCCCCAGCCGCTTGCCGTCCCGGGAGAAGCCCAGCCCAGGCACCACGAACAGCTCTATCTTCTCCACGGGCACCAGCTCCGCGCTGCTCTGCGGCTCCCGTACCCCCAGCCGTCCCGGCTCCAGCTCCCGCTCGCTCTGGATGGCGCGGAAGGACAGCACCCGCCCGTGGACGTGGGAGAGCGGGTAGCACACCGTCTTCCCGTCCTGCAGAGCCGCAACCAGGATGTCCCGGGTGGGGACCTCTCCCTTGATCGGGGCGTACAGCGCGACGATGCGCGCGTGGGCGTAGTACGGCGTGGCGAGGAACCGCGACTGGATCTTCAGGCCACGGGCGTCCACCGCCTGCAGGTCCATGGCCTCCCGCCGCGCCACCAGCTCATGGCGCAGCGCCTGCTTCACCAACGCCGTCTCTTCCGCCACGCCGCCTCCCCCCGAAGAAAAAAACGTCCCCCGCCATTGGGCCGTGTGGGCAGCGTCCATTGAACCCTGAGATACCAGGTGGGGAGCCAGCCGGTCCGCCGTCGGCTTCCCCCCGCAGGGGGGGCATGCACCGGGCGGCCTGGAGGATCCCCGTGATGGACGTATCGGTTCGAATTTCAGCTTCCCATCACGCACCCCGCAGGGGACAGCCCGTGCGGAGCCTGTGTTTGCTCGCTCCTTGAATCCGTGAGGCAAAGGATAGGAACGGCCCCTCCGGACTTCAAGTCGGCGTGCTTGAACGACCCGTCTGCTTGTCCGTATCCTGCCACTCCCTTGCGGCTGCTCCTCTCCTTGTTCTCGACCCTGTGCATGGCGGTGGCGTCTGCGCCAGGGCGAGCCCACGCGCAGGTGCCGGGGCTGCCGCTCGCCGGCGTCTACAAGGGGGAGCTGGGGCAGCTGGCGGTGAGCGTGTCCGAGGACGGGACGTGGGTCTCCGGGTACGTCATGTCCGGGTTCTGCGGCGCGGAGCCTGGCCGGGTGGGGCTGGACGGCGCCATGGAGGGGGCCCAGCTGGCCGGGAGGCTGCTCGCCTGCGTGAAGTGCGGGCGCGGCATTGAGGAACTGCGGGTGGTGGACTTCATGGCAGCGTGGCTGCCGGGGCCGGCCCAGTGGGTGGGGTACGTGGCGCTCGAGTCCACCTGCGCGCTCATGGGCGCAGGGCAGGGCGGTGCCGTGGAGCGCGTGGCCTTCTCCCGTGATCCCCAGGCCGCGCGCCCGCTGCGGAACGGGAGCCTCCCTGCGCTCGAGCGGCGGGCGGCCCAGGAATTGGAGCAGCTGGGCGGCCGGCCCCAGGAGCGCGTGCGGCAGGGGTTGCTCCGCGCCCTCTCATTTGATCCCTCTCCGAAGATCTACGCGCGCGTGGCGGGCTGGATGGCAGCCAACGGCGAGCCGGAGGGGGCGCTGCAGCTGCTCGAGCGCGCGGTCAGCCTGCCGGGCGCGGGGTGGGAGCCCCACGTGGAACTCGCCCGTCAATGGGCCCGGCGCAAGGAGGACGGCCGGGCCCTTTCGGCCCTGCGCGCGGCGCTGGACGCCCGGCTGCCCCGCGCCCAGGAGGTGCTCGGAGAGCCAGCGTTCCTCGACCTGCGCGGCACCTCCGAGTTCGAGAAGCTGGTGGACCTGATCCGCGCCGAGAAGGAGCGCCCAAGGTGAGCCTCCCGGATGACTACAAGCCGGATCCGCGCCGGGTGTTCGGCCACTACGAGATCGTCGCGCCGCTGGGCCGGGGCGGCATGGCGGAGGTCTACCGGGCGCTGGAGTTGAGCGGTCCGCGCCGGGGCCAGACCGTGGCGCTCAAGCGGCTGCACCCGTCGCTCGCCAGCTCCCCCGAGTACGTGGACCTGTTCACCAGCGAGGCGGACCTCGCGCGGATGTTGGACCACCCCAACATCGTGAAGACGTACGAGGTGGGGCAGATTCGCGACACCTACTACATTGCCATGGAGTTCGTAGACGGCCGGGACGTGGGGGCAATCATCAAGCAGTGCAGGGACCGCAACATCTCCATCCCCACCGGCTTCGCGCTCTACTTCGTGAAGATGCTGCTGGAGGCCCTGGACTACGCCCACACGCTGCCGGCACCGTCCGGGCGCGCGCTCTGCCTGGTCCACTCGGACGTGTCCCCGTCCAACCTGTTCATCGCGCGGTACGGCGAGGTGAAGCTCGGGGACTTCGGCGTGGCGCGCGCGGGGGCGGGCACGGCGGCACCGGAGGCGGCCGTGTCCGGCAAGCCCCACTACCTCCCGCCCGAGGCGGAGCGCGGGGAACTCTCCCAGTCAGCGGACCTCTGGGCCGCCAACGTGCTCCTGTACGAGTTGCTCACGCTGCAGCGCCCCTTCGACGGCGCCTCGCCGGAGCAGGTGCTCAAGTCCGTGCGCGCAGGGGGGTGGACACCCTTGCGGAAGGTCCGCCCGGACATCCCGGTGCCCGTGGCGGACCTGGTCCAGCGCGCCTTCTCGAGGGACCCCGCCGCCCGCTTTCCCAACGCGCGCGCCTTCTCGGACGCGCTCACCCCGCTCTACGACGACCGGGCCGCCCCGCCGCTGGCCATTGCGTCCCTGCTGCGCGGGCTGTTCGGGCCGAACCTCGGCTACTGAGCAGGGGCGTCCGGCAGCAGGTCCGCCGCGGTGACCGTCCGCTCCAGCGTCTGTCCGCCGCGCCGGAGCACCAACGTCACGGGCTGGCCCGGCGGGGCGAACGGGCTGGGGGCCTCCGCCGCGGCCTGGCCGTCCACGGTGAGGAGCAGGTCTCCCGAGGCGATTCCCGCTTCCGCCGCCGGGGAGGGGGTATAGACGGACGCCACGCGCAAGGACGTTCCATCCGGCACGAGCGCCAACCCCACGCCCACGAAGGCCCGGGGCCAGGGGGACGGCGCGTACGGGGTGAACGTCAGCGCGGAGGCGGGCCCGGCGGGCGGGCCGTGGAACGCCACCACTCCCTCCCTCAGAACGTTCCAACCGAGCAGGCCGTCCACCGTGACCGGGCGGTTCGCCGCCCGGGAGATCCACTCGGACTGTCGGTCCAACTCGGCGTCCAGCGCCGCCCCGGAGAGGATCACCACCTGGTGCGCCGTCCCAGCCCCGAGTTCGAGCCTGGACACCCGCGTGGCCGTTGCCTGGATCACCCCGGCAAACGCCGTCTCCAGCACCACCCCTTCCAGCCGTGCCCGGTCCGGGGCGAGCGCGTCCACCCGCCCGCTGCGCAGGACGGTGTGCTCCGCGCCCGTGTCCAGCAGCCACGTCACGGTGCGCCCCTCCACCGGCGCCTGCAGCGCGAAGGACACGCCGGGTTCGTCACACGCGGCCCGGGCGTGCCGCTCCAGCGGGACGCCGCTGTGCTCCACCGGGGGAAAGGTCGGGCGCAGTGCCAGAAGCCCTGTGCGTGGATCCAGCGACAGCGGCAGCAGCCCCAGCACCTCTGCCCCCAGCACGCCGGGGGCCTGCGCAGGCACCCAGGGCTGGAAGTCCGCCTCCAGTTGCGCGCCGGCAAGCTGGAAGCGCTCGGCCGG
>VGRA01000176.1 GCA_016875515.1 Deltaproteobacteria bacterium
AAACCCGCGGGTGTCACACCGTGGACTCGGGCGCGGTTCCCTTTGTCTTCCACCTCCGGCGCGTGCAGGCTGCGCGGCCGTATTCCGTCGTGCCCCCAGGAGGCCCCACCGTGATCCACATCCCCCGCCAGCTCGCGTTCGCCGCGTTCGCCCTGCTCGCCGCCGTCTCCGGCTGTGACTGCAGCCGCGGCCGGGGCGTCACCCGCTCGAACGGACAGCTGGGCGTCCTCTGGAAGAACACGGACGACGTGGAGGTCATCAGCCGGGATGCCACGTACGACTTTGGCAAGGCGGCGGTGGGGGACCGCATCCCCAAGCTGCTCATCGTCCGCAACCTGGCGGCCGGCCCGCTGACGCTGGTGTCCCTGGAGCTGGCGGACGGGGACAAGGTGAAGGTGGGGGACGCGGCGGTGGAGGGGGCGGCCTTCGAGGTGGCCTTCGCCGAGACCACGCTGCAGGGCGGAGAAGAGAAGACGTTCCAGATGTTCTATTCGCCACCGCCTGCCTCGGACGCCACGCAGCTCAAGCAGGCCCACCTGTCCAAGCTGCTGCTCACCACGGCCAACGCGCCGGAGGGTGAGGCCACCGCGGACATCACCCTCAAGGGCGAGGCGGAGCAGGGCGGCTGCGCGCTCCCGCCGGAGCTGGACTTCGGCAAGGTGACGGTGGGGGATACCTTCCCGGCCATCATTGCGCTCACCAACACCACGAGCCTGGAGGTGGTGGCCACCGCGGGCAGCCCGGAGGGCACCAACGGGGACCAAAACGCCTTCGGCTTCGCGGACGGCTCTCCGCGGGGCAACTTCCCGCTGACGGGCAACACCTCCGCCGCCGTCACCTACACCTTCTCCCCCACCGAGGTGCGCACCTACACCGCCACGGTGACGCTGCGGGCCGGCCCCAGCTGCCCCCCGGGCACGGTGACGCTGAAGGGCGAGGGCGTGACCGCGGACGTGCTGACCTGGACCCCCTCCTCGCTGGACTTCGGCTACGTCTCCCCGGGCACCGAGGCGCCGCGCAAGGTGACGTTCACCAACATCGCCACCGCGCCCATCGTGCTCACGCAGGTCATCCCGTCTCTGCCCAACGACTACTACACGCAGACCGAACCCGGTCAGGCGCCCCAGACGTTCACCGTCCCGGGCGGCGGCGTGCCGGTGGACATGACGGTCATCTGCAAGCCCTCGGAGCTGGGGGCCAAGGACGGCACCCTCACCTTCAAGACGGGGCTGAAGAAGACCCCCGCCGGCACCATCCAGCTGAAGTGCTTCGGCGGCGGGCCGGACATCAAGGTGGTCCCCTCCCCCGCGCTGGCCTTCGGCAAGGTGGCCTTCACCGCCGGCGCCTCGGTGGGCCGGCGCATCACCGTCAGCAACGTGGGGACCCGCGTCCCCAACGCCACCACCACGGACGCCAACCTGAAGCTGGGCACGGTGGCCGCGGACGGGACGCCGGGCCAGGCGCCGCTGCTCGCGCTGCAGCCGGCCAACGGCAGCACCTCCCAGTCGGAGTTCAGCGTGCTGCCGGGGGCGTATGACCCGGCCAAGGGCATCGAGGCGGTGGTGGGACGCAACTCGCTCGACCTCCAGGTGACGCTCACGCCCGCCTCCGTGGGCTTCAAGGAGGCGGACCTCTTCATCTTCAGCAACGACCCGGACGAGCCGGAGACGGTCATCCGCATCTCCGCGGACGTGCAGGCGCTGCAGCCGTGCACCTACACGGTGAGCCCGGCCGCGCTGAACTTCGGGCTGGTGACACCGCCCGGCTACAAGGAGCTGCCCTTCACCATCAAGAACACGGGGCCCTCCGGCGGCCCGGCGTGTGAAATCTCCGGCGTGGACGTGGCCATGGGCTCGGACCCGGCCTACTCCATCACCGGCGGCGCCATTGCCAGCAAGACGCTCAACCCGGGCGAGACGCTGCAGGTGGTGGTGAAGAGCAACCCGCAGGTGAGCCCGCCCAACGGCGCCACCATCACGCTGTCCGGCACGGTGGCCTTCAACATCAACGGCACCCCGGCGCAGGGCGCGGTCAACCTCACCACAAGCGTGGGCCCCTCCTGCCTCACCGTGGCCCCGGACGTGCTGGACTTCGGCACGGTGAAGACCGGCTGCGCCAGCTCCCCGCGCACCTTCACCGCCTACAACACCTGCCCCACCCCCATCTCCCTCTCCGGCTCGTCGCTGGCGGTGGGCGCCCCCGAGTTCGCGCTCGTGACGGCGCCCCCCAACACCACGCTGCAGCCGGGCAGCGCCGGGGTGACGTTCCAGGCGAAGTACATGCCCCAGGACATCGGCCCGGACCAGGGCGCCATCTCGCTCAACGTGAACCAGGGCGGCAACTCCGTGGTCTACCTGGTGACGCTGTCCGGCACCGGGGACGCGTCCGGCCTGCAGACGGACACCTTCGTGCAGGACCTGAAGCCCAAGGCGGACATCTTGCTCGTCATCGACGACTCGGGCTCCATGCAGGACAAGCAGAACGAGCTGTCCCAGAACTTCGGCGCGTTCTTCCAGTACGCCAATGCCGCCGGCGTGGACTACCAGCTGGGCGTCACCACCACGGACGTGGACCCGCAGACCTGCTTCTTCGGGCAGTGCACCGGCCCCGGCCCCATGGGGAAGCTCATCGGGGACGCGAGCAATCCGAAGATCCTCACCAGCACCACGCCCAACGTGGGCGGGCTCTACGCGCAGAAGGTCAAGGTGGGCACCAATGGCTCCGGCGAGGAGAAGGGGCTCGCGGCCGCGGAGCTGGCGCTGACGCCGCCGCTCATCACCTCGGACAACGCGGGCTTCGTCCGGCAGGACGCCAACCTCGCCGTGGTGGTGGTCACGGACGCCGTGGACCAGTCCCCCAAGGCCACCAGCTACTACTTGAACCGCCTCTTGAACGTGAAGGGCTTCAACAAGGCCAACATGTTCACC
This sequence comes from Deltaproteobacteria bacterium, assembly GCA_016875515.1. GTDB lineage: Bacteria > Myxococcota > Myxococcia > Myxococcales > Myxococcaceae > VGRA01. The sequence goes on from VGRA01000176.1 coordinate 2,928, forward strand.
TTCAGCGTGATTGGACCGTTCCAGTCCTCCGCGCCGTCCAGCTGCAGCTATGACGGGTCTTCGCCCGACACCCGCTACGCATACCTTGCCACCCAGACCTCCGGCGTGAAGGCGGAAATCTGCAACAGCAACTGGAACACCACCCTGCAGAACCTGGGCAAGACGGCGTTCGGCTACCGCAGCAGCTTCTACATGAACGGCACCCCGGACCCGTCCCGCACGGCCACCATCAAGGTGACGCTGGACGGCGTGGACATCCCGGCGGGGGCCGGGGCATGGGCGTATGACTCCACGGCCAATGCCGTCGTGTTCAACACGTCCAACCCGCCCACCCCGGGCCAGACGCTGACGGTGACCTACTTCACCGCCTGCTTCCCGCCCACGCCCTGAGGCGCCGGCGGGGGCAAGGGCGGCGGCCCTACATGGACAGGCCGCCGTCCACGTCGATGCAGCGGCCGTTGAAGTAGTCGCACTCGAGCACGAACTTCACCGCCAGCCAGAGGTCCTCGGGGAGGCCAATGCGCCCCACCGGGATGGCGGCCACCAGCGCGTCCCGCGCCTTCTGGTTCATCCCCTGCGTCATGGGCGTCTCCACCATGCCCGGGGCCACCGCCCCCACGCGGATGCCGAGCGGGGCGAACTCGCGGGCCCAGGTGAAGGTGTTGGCCGCCAGCGCCGCCTTGGCCGAGGTGTAGTTGGACTGGCCGCGGTTCCCGTGGCGGGCAATGGAGGACATGTTCACCACCACGCCCGGGCGGCTGCCCAACTCCGCCATCTTCGCCACCGACTCGCGCACCATCAGCGTGGCGCCGGTGAGGTTCACGCCGATGACCTTGTTCCAATCGTCCGTGGACAGCTTCGTCACCGCCCCCGTGGTGCGGTCCTTCTTCACGAGCAGCCCGTCCCGCAGGATGCCCGCGTTGTTGATGAGGCCATTGAGCCCGCCCATGGCGTCCGCCGCCCAGCCCACGAAGGAGGCGATGTCTGCCTCGCTGGACACGTCCAGCCGCCGGCGGTGGATGCCCGCGGAGAGCTCTGCCAGCCCTGCCTCGTTGACGTCGCCGCACGCCACCGTGGCGCCGGCCGCGTGGAGGGACCGGGCGAAGTGGGCACCCATGCCCTGCGCGCCGCCGGTGATGATGATCTTCAAGTCCTTGAGCTGCATGTGGGGTGTCTCCGGGTGATGAGCCGGCGCGCACCCTAACGCCCGGCTGCCTCCCCGCGCAGCAACTGCATGAACGGGTTGAACTCCCGCCCGCCCGGGGACACAAACTGCCCTGCCATGCCCATGCGCCGCCCCCTTGCCTGCTCCGCCCTGCTGCTCGCCGCCGCCTGCGCCACCGTGCAGAGGCCCGGCCCCGTCCCTCCGCCCGGGCCGCCGGGACCGCGCGCTGTGCAGCCACTGCCCACCGAGGCGCACTTCGCCTCGCTCCGCCAGATGACGTTCGAGGGCGAGAACGCCGAGGCCTACTGGAGCCATGACGGCACGCAGCTGTCGCTGCAGGTGCGCACGAAGGACATGGGCTGCGACCGCATCTTCCGCATGGACGCCCAGGGCGGCGCGCTCGCCCAGGTCTCCTCCGGCAAGGGGGCCACCACCTGCGCCTACTTCCTGCCCGGCGACGAGCAGCTCCTCTACGCCTCCACCCACGGGGGCGGCGAGGCCTGCCCGCCGAAGCCGGACATGTCCCAGGGGTACGTCTGGGCCCTCTACGACAGCTACGACCTCTACACCTCACGCGCGGACGGCACCGGCCTGCAGCCGCTCACCCGCACCCCGGGCTACGACGCCGAGGCCACCGTCTGCCCGGTGGACGGCAGCATCGTCTTCACCTCGGTGCGGGACGGGGACGTGGAGCTGTACCGGATGGACCGGGACGGCCAGAACGTGAAGCGGCTCACCTCCACGCCCGGCTACGACGGCGGCGCCGTCTTCAACCGGGACTGCACCAGGCTGGCGTGGCGCGCCTCCCGGCCGAAGCCCGGCAAGCAGCTGGAGGACTACCAGGCGCTGCTCGCCCGCGGCCTCGTCCGCCCGTCGAAGCTGGAGCTCTTCGTGGCCAACGCGGACGGGACGGACGCCCGGCAGGTGACCTACCTGGACGCCGCCTCCTTCGCGCCGGCGTGGCACCCCACGAAGGACCGGCTGCTGTTCTCGTCCAACGTCGGTGACCCGAAGGGGCGCGAGTTCGACCTCTGGGCCATCAACGCGGACGGCACCCAACTGGAGCGCATCACCCACGCCCCCGGCTTTGACGGCTTCCCCCTCTTCTCCCCGGACGGGACGAAGCTGGCGTTCAGCAGCAACCGCGCCACCCCGCCCGGCTCGTCCGACACCCACGTCTTCATCGCCGAGTGGCAGGACGCCGCCCCGCCCCCGCCGCCCACCGCCGCGGACCGGGTGAAGGCGGACGTGGCCTGGCTGGCGGACCCCGCGCGCGAGGGGCGGGGCGTGGGGACGCGCGGGCTGGAGCAGGCGGCAAAGTGGCTCGCGGACCGCTTCGCCGCGCTGGGGCTCTCCCCGGCCGGAGACGATGGAACGTTCCTGCAGGCCTTCCCGGTGGTGACCTCCGTGACCGTGGCGCCCGGGAGCGCGCTGTCGTTCAACGGGAAGACCGTCCAGGAGGAGGCGTGGAGCCCCACCGGCTTCTCCTCGGACGCCGCGCTCACCGCGGAGCTGGCCTTCGTGGGCTACGGCATCCGCGCCCCCGAGCTGGGCGTGGACGACTACGCGAAGGCAGGGAAGCTGAAGGGCCGCATCGCGGTGGCGCGGCGTTTCACGCCCACCAACGGCCGGTTCGAGTCCTCCGAGGCCCAGCGGCGCTACGGGGACCTCCGCTTCAAGGCGTGGGCCGCCCGCGAGGCCGGGGCGAGGGCGCTCGTGGTGGTGGACTGGCCGGAGGAGAAGGAGCTGCCCCCGGAGTCCCGCCTGCCGGCCCTCTCGCCGGAGGGCTCGCAGGACGCGGGCATCCCGGTGCTGCTGGTGAAGCGGGAGGCGCTGGGGCTGCCGCTGCTCGAGCAACTGCGCGCGGGCAAGCACCTGAAGGCGAAGCTGCAGTTCTCCCTGCGGCGCGGCACCACCCAGGCCTTCAACGTGGTGGGGCGCATCTCCGCCGCCTCCCCCGCCGCCCAGCCGCCGCCCGGGGGGG
>VGRA01000177.1 GCA_016875515.1 Deltaproteobacteria bacterium
GGGCGGACGTCCACCCGCCATCCATGAAACCGGGGACGTCATCAAGCCTCGTGGCGAGGGTGGCCAATGACTACCCCCGGCACCCTCATCCAATTTCCAAAACTGGATGCTGCCCATCCGGGGCGTGGCGACGACGCACCACGCCCGAAGCCCCCGGCTTCCCCCTCCCTCGTCCGCGCGGACGAGGTGGCACGAGCACTGGGCGTTCATCCCACCACCGTGGCACGCCGGGCTCGCTCCGGCATCATCCCCTCCGTCCGGGTGGGGCGCGCCCTCCGGTTTGACCTCGACGCCGTACGCGAAGCCATCACTCGCAGCCCCCGCCCGCAGGGAGCCCACGATGAATCCGACCAGCGCGACAGCACCGGCAGCCCTGACCCGCGGACTCCGCGAGGTGGGGGCCGGCCGGTGCCTCATCCTGGTGACGCGGGACGGGCAGAAGCTGACGCGCCGGGTTGCCGGGGGTCAGGCGTGCCCGCAACCTCTTCGAAGCCCCGTTCAGCGTCCGCGTCAGCCGCCACCTGTCAGCCGCCACGCCGTACATTTCTGTCTTGACACCGCGGCCACCCGTCGGGAGCTCAACGTCTTCGGCGCTCTCTCCCGCCCCGTTCTGTGGCAAAGACCTGTCAAGCGTGCTAGGACGCAGGGGCATGGACTCAAACTCTGGAAGCTCCGACAATCGGCCTCGCATTAACACCGACATCATTCCCGGCATCAGCCGGAGCCAGGCCTTCTTCCTCGCTGCGGCAGGATTGTCGTTTTTCTTGTCTGTCGGGCTCTACTTTTCGGGAGACCGGGACCGCGGCATGTACGTCGGCCTCTGGGTTCCTTCGATTCTCTCTTGTGGTGCTCTGCTCCTGGGGGGCCGGCGAGCATCATGAATGACAACACGCTGCTGCTTCTTGGCTGTTTCGTAAGCTTCATTGCTGCCAGCGGAATCTACGTCTACGTGCGTGAATCCTTCCTTGCGGCGAAGGTCAAGTAAACCACGGACCTTGACGTTGAGGCGCCGTTCAGTGTCTCAACAAGATGGTCAGGTTTGCCCGTGCACCGCCCCTCGTGCGAGCCTTCGCAGCGCTCACGCTTCAACTCATCTTGCCCTAAGCCATCCCCTCATTCACAGGACGGCATAGACGTCTCGGAAGAAGGGTTGGGCACGGACGAGTTCGCCGAAGTGCTGCAGGAGGGGCTCGAGCCGGTGCTGCTTCATCATCGGCAGAGCGCCGTAGAAATAGACGCCCTGGTTGAAGAGCGAGTGGGTCCTTCGCTTCACCGTGTTCACGCGGAGCGTCTTGTCTGGAGACGATCTCCGGAAAGCGCGGCGAATCGATCGCGGTAGGCGCGATCGTTTGAGGCGTGAGACGACAAGGCCCACAGCCGCGGAGCGCGGGCTGTGGGCCGGAGTTGCGAGCGCGTGAGCGCGGGTTCAGGACGGTGAGGATTCCACCTCCTGGTCCGAGCGGCGGGACTTGCCGGTGATGCGGACGAGGAGTCCCTTGTGGACGAGCCGGTCCGCGATGGCGGAGGCGGCGGCGCTGTTGTGAAACAGCTTGCCCCACTCCTTGAAGGGCAGGTTCGTGGTGACGATGGTGGAGGCCCGTTGGTAGCGGCGGTTGAAGACCTGGTACAGCAGGTCCGCGCCGCGGGCGTCGAAGCTGAGGTAGCCGAGCTCGTCGATGAGGAGGAGGTCCGGCGCAGCCCAGGCCGTCAGGCGACGGTGGAGGGTATTCTTCGCCTGCCCGGCCACGAGGTCATTGACGAGGTCCGCGGCGACGACGAAGCGGACGCGGTAGCCGCGGAGGCAGGCCAGCTGGCCGATGGCGTTGGCGAGGTGCGTCTTGCCGACGCCGCTCGGGCCGATGAAGACGACGTTGGACTTCTCCCGCACGAAGTCCAGCGTGGCGGCGCGGGAGACGAGTTCCCGGTCGATGCTCTTCGGGTAGTTGAAGTCGTACCCGTCCAGCGTGGTGAGGGGGAAGATGGCGGCCCGGCGGAGGGCGGACCGGGCGCGCGCCTCGGACAAGACGCGCAACTGCTCGCGCATCAAGTCGTTGAGGAGCGAGACGGGCGAGGCGTTGCGGGCGATGGCCTTGCCGCTCGCGGTGTCGAGTTGGGACGCGGCGAAGTCGAGGCCGAGCGCGCGCAGCACCTCCTCGAGGGAGAGGGTGGACAAGTCACTGGGCAGCGTCAGCAGGGGGCTTGGGGATGAGGGCATCGTAGGACTCCAGGTCATGGGGTTGGACTTCGAGTGCGTCAGCAGCGGGGTTGCCGGTGAGGATGGGCTCCGGGGGCTCTGCGAGGCCGGAGGTGAAGCGGTGCTGGTCGACGAGGGCGCGGACGTAGCGGGCGCCGAGGGTGCGCTGCGCCAGCGCGAGGGCCATGGCGCGGAGGACGTCGGCCTCGCCGTACAAGTCCAGGAGGCGGTTGAGTTTCCGCAGTTCGTGGTCGATGCGGATGCGCCGGCGAGCGGCCTCCTGGACGTAGAGGTGTGCCTCGGGGCCGAGGTGGAGGATGCGCTCCCGCAGCTTGGAGGCGCGCGCACCCTGCTTGCGCTCGAGGAGGCGCGCGAGGTGCTCGGGCGCCTCGATGGCGCGGTGGCGGCCCCAGCAGCGGGCGTGCTGGGCCACCTCCGTACCCTCGTGGAAGACGCGGACGGTGGTGTCGTCGGCGCGCAGGTGCACCGTCTTGCCCGTCCACTCGGGCGGCACGGAGTAGGTGTTGGAGTCCAGCCGGACGCGGGCCTCCTTGGAGACGACGCAGGGCAGCACCAAGTCCGTGTCAAAGGGGCGCGCGGGCAGCGGGTGCAGCCGTGGCCTCTCGACGAGAAGCAAGTCCGCGGGACGCTGCCGGGTACTGGCGTGCAGGCGCACGTTGGCGGTGCCGTCGAGCCAGGCGGCGGCCTGGGCGCGCAAGTCCTCCAGCGAGGAGAAGCTGCGGCCGTAGAAGAAGCTGCTGCGGACGTACTTGATGGCGGACTCGACGCGCCCCTTGGCCTCCGGGTAGCGCACCGGGGCGGCCGTGGGCTCGAAGAGGTAGTGGCCGGCGAAGGCGAGGAAGCGCGGGTTGAATTGCACCACGCTGCCCACGTGGTGCAGCACCACGGACTTGAGGTTGTCGTACAGGCACCGCCTCGGGACGCCGCCGAAGTACTCGAGGGCCCGCCGGTGCATGGCCAGGAATGTCTCCATGCGTTGGTCCAGCGAGAAGTCGATGTAGAGGGCCCGCGAGTGGGACAGCACCATGGCGAAGCAGGACAGGGGCCGCTGGTGGCTGCCGACTCGCAGGTGGCCGAAGGAGCCCCAGTCCACCTGCGCCTGCTCGCCGGGCTCGAAGTCGATGCGGAGGTACGTCTTGCGCGGGCGGGGCGTCCGCACCCTGGCGACGTAGCGGCGCAGCACGGCGATGCCGCCGGTGTAGCCCCGGCCCTTCAACTCCTCGAGGAGGCGCACCGCGGACAGCTCCGGCGCCTCGGTGAGGCGCTCCACGACGAAGCCCTTGTGCCCGTCCAGGACGCTGCCCGTCGTCACCTCGCCGGGGGCCGGGCCCCCCTCGAGGGCACGGCGGACGGTGGAGTGGTGCACGCCGAAGCGCCGGGCCACTGTCTCGATGCGCCAGTGCAGCCGCAGCACCAGCCGTCGCATCTCCGCGCGCAATTCTGGCGAAATCATCGCTGCCCCGTGAAGGTGCGCACCAGCAGCTGGCTGGCACGGCCGAAGCCCTCCTCCAACTCCCTGTTGCGCCGCTGCAGGGGCGCCGGCGCCGGGCTGCTCCACTCCACGTGGATGGAGGGGTGCTGTTCCGCCTCACCCATCAGCCTCGCCCAGCACTCCGGGTGCTTTGAGACGCCCTCGGCGTCCGCATCCAGCACAGCGTAGAGGGGCATGCCCTGCCAGGCGGACAGCGACTCCAGCAGCATCGCCAGCGCCCCGGGGTGTGCCGGCGTCGCCGACAGGCGTGCCTTCAGCAGCGTCCCATCGCTTGAGTGCGAGAGGAGAAGTTTGGTGCAGGAGAGCTCCGGCTCCAGCGCGAGCCACAGCGGCAGCGACGACATACATGGACACCTCGACGCGGCGGCGTCCCTGCACCGGGGAATCCGGCGGGCGGTCCGCGACGGGCAGGACAGGTATGCCCACCGGCGTCGGCGTTGAACCTTGTTGCGTGACTATTTGCCGCCGGCGGGCCCGGCACTCGGACTGACGGAAGGCAGCGTCCCGCCGGGCCTCGCGGCTGTCCCGGTACCGCCGGCCGCCCCGACGCCACTGCGCACGACGCGCCTCGTGCCGACAGTCCAGCGAGCAGTACCGGTGGCCCCTGTCGCAGGAGCGGCACAGGTGGAAGTCCCTGCCACACTGCCCGCACCGTCGAACCCGAAGCTCGTCCACCCGTCGGACGGGCAGAGTGTTTCGTGACGACGGGGCCCTCCTGGGCCATCATGGCGCCCGAGACAGGGCACCACCCGCCTGGCCGACGCTGTTGCCGCAGCGTCGGCCTGTCTCACTCTCCCGACTCGGGGAGCCTCCCGGAATCGCCACACCGCGCCAGTTTCACGCCGACAGCGATCTCCGCCCACAGCCGCTCACGACCCCGCGCTTCCCCGCGCTCGACGCGATCGCTTTCCCGCGGTTCCGGAGGATCGTTTCCAGTCATTCGTCCCGTACGCCCGCCCGTTTCTTCACTGGGCTGTCGGCCGGTATCAGGTGGCATGGCTCAAACCCGGCGCGCTGCGGGACGCGTTCCGCCTCTCCTCCGCGCTTGGACTGCCCGACGACGCGGTTGCAGTCGCCGGCTACCGGATGCACCGCCACGAGGCCATGGTCCGGCTACGGGTTCCCTGGGCGTGGGTGGACACCGCATTGGCCCCAGAGGAAATGGCGTGGGTCAGGGAGCACGCCCCGGAGCGGTTCATCCCGGTGGACTCAGGTGCGGGGGTTACGCCGGCGCACCGAGCTGCGGTCTTGGCCGTCCTCGGCTGACTCGGTGAGGAGATCTGTCACAGGAACTCCGTAGGCGAGGGCGCAGGACACCAGGACCGCCAGTGTGGGGTTCACGTCCTTTCCGCTCTCTAGCCGCGAGAGATGGACGGCGTGCACGTGGACGTGCTCGGCAGCCAGTTCCAGCGTCCACCCCTTCTTCTTCCGCGCCGCGCGTAGCCGTCCTCCGAGCATCTTGGCCTGCTGCCGAAGCTCAGCCCGAACGGCGGAGGATTGGAGGACCTCCGAAGGACCGTGACGGTGGCGCGAGCGGGATGCGGGCACAAGACGTGCCTAGGTGTCCGCCGTCGCACCTTGAATAACTCAGGAGTTAACCATTAGTCTTGCGGCCTTCTGCCGTAGTCCGGGAGGAACCCATGGCTGGAAAGTTCAAGACCGCAGCGGACAACTTCGGGAAGATGACCGGTGACGCAATCCTGCAGGCGCTAAACTGGGCCTATGACAAGGCGCTCGATCCGGACGTTGAAGGGATCGAATCCGTCGATGACCTCGCCAAGACTTACCGCCGGAAGGGGAAGTCGGCCCGCGCGTGCGCGGAAACACTCGTCCGCTGGCAGTGCGCGAAGACGGCAACCACCGGCTTTGTCACAGGAATGGGCGGCCTCGCCACGCTGCCGGTCACCATTCCCGCGGACCTAGCCGCAACATACTTCATCAACCTCCGGATGGTTGCGGCCATCGCCAAGTTGGGCGGCCTCGACCCCCGAGACGACCGTGTTCGAACCTACTGCTTCATCTGCCTCGTAGGAGACGGTCTCAACACGGCGCTCGGGATGGCGGGTGCACAAGTTGGACAGAAGGTGACCCTCAAACTCCTTGAGCGACTACCCGGCGCGACACTGAGCGCCATCAACCGCGCAGTCGGTTTCAGGCTTGCGACGAAGGCGGGAAGCACGGGAGTCATCAACCTCGGGAAGATGGTTCCAGTCGTGGGCGGCGTCGTGAACGGCACTGTCAACGGCTACTTCACCCACGTTGTCGGACAGCAGGCCATCAAGCTCTTCATCGACGGTGAGCTCGAAACGGTCGCAGCATGAGCCCGCTAAAACTCGCCCACTTCTCCGACGTCCACATCACCG
>VGRA01000178.1 GCA_016875515.1 Deltaproteobacteria bacterium
GGCCCAGCAGCCGTCGTGGAGCATGAACGTGCCCACGCGCGCCATGTCCCGCGGGGTGAGGTAGCCGAAGCTGCCGCCGTGGAAGTCCAGCGCGGCGTCCCGCTCCAGGGTGAAGCTGCGGACGCCCAGCTTGTCCATCAGCAGCGTCCACGGGTACTCGTCCCCGAACTCGGGCTTGAGCGCCGCGCGCACCACGCCCATCAGCAGGTGGGCGTCCCCGGTGGAGTAGCGGAAGGCGGTGCCCGGCGCGGCCCGCCGCTTGTGGCCCGCCACGAAGGGCACCACCGCCTCGCGCCCCTGGCCGTACAACATGGCCAGCACGCTGGACTGCTGGTACTCGCCGTCCTCGTACACCTCCGCCCAGTCGAAGCCGGAGGCCATCTCCAGCAGGTTCCGCACGGTGATGTCGCACGCGGCAGAGAGATCCGGCCGGTGCTTGCAGAGGGAGTCGTCCACGGCCAGCACGCCCTGCTTCACCGCGATGCCGGCCAGCAGCCCGGTGATGCTCTTGGTGGTGGACCAGAGCAGGTGGCGCTTGTCCTTGGTGAAGCCGCGGCCGTAGTTCTCGTAGAGGATCTGCCCGTCCTGCACCACCACCAGCCCATCGGTGCGCAGCCCCAGGCGCTCCTCGTCCTTGCCCGTCAGGGTGAAGGCCCAGGCCTCCAGCGCCTGGACCGCCTCGGGCCTGGCGGCCCGGACCTCAGCGGTGCGGTCCGTCCAATCGGACCCGGGGTAGAGGGCTCCCTCGGGGCACGCCTGGGCAAGGGTGAGAGAGGGAAGGAGCGCGGCCGCGGCCGCCAGCAGTGCGCGGGCGCTCACAGCGGCACCTCCAGCAGGGTGGCCGTGGCGGCCAGGGTGGGGCGGGGCCTGCCCGTCTCCAGCAGGGCCGCGGGTGGCGCTGCGGGAGAGACGCCTGCGTCGTCCCAGAGGACCATGGCGCCGGTGACCGCGCCCGGGATGACCATCGCGCTGGCCAGCGAGAAGAGCGACAGGTGGAGCGGGTTCTGGGCGTTCACCCCGCCCGCAATGGCGGCCACCACGAGGACCAGGTTCATGCCCAGGGCCACCCACGCCGCGGGCTGCAGCCGGGTACTGCCCTCGAGCAGCTCGTTCCCCATCCACCACTCCGCCAGTGCCGCCCCCGCGGCCGGGAGCACCAGCCAGGTGAGCAGCGAGAAGGGGGCCACGGAGGCGTAGTCGTTGGACAGCCGCCCGATGGCACCCCCCAGCAGCATCCCGGCGGGAACGGTGACGAGCGTGGCCGCGGCGCCGGCGGCGAACTGGATGCCGCGCTCGCGGGCGCCCAGGCGGGTTGGGGCGGCGGTCGCCTCCAGGCCGGGGGCGTCAACGGTGACAGCAGCGGCAGGTGCGGGTTCGGCCACCGGCGCGACCGGCTCGGCTGGGGGCGCGGCCTGCGGGGCCGCAGCGCCCTGCGCGAACGCAGGCGCCGCGCAGAGCAGGAGGGACAGGACTGCAGGGGAGAGGTTCATGCGGAGCAAGACCATAGCGCGTCCGGATTGGCGTGCTGGCGGGTAGACAATTGTCCATCGATCAGGAACACTCCGGCCCGGCGTTTCCCCTGCTTGCTCGTCTCCAGGAGGTTTTCGATGCGTCGGCTGCTCTGGGTGTTGCCGTTGCTGTCACTCGTGGGTGCGCAGTGCGGGGAGCCCCCGGGCCACTGCACCGTCTCCCGCAAGCCCCGCACCGGGGTGGCCACCATCTCCTGCCCGGACGGGACATCCGTGGACGTGGAGCCGCCCGCGGCGGGCAGCTCCACCCCCGTGGCCTCCTGCACGGTGAGGGACAACGGGAACGGCACGCACACCATCTCCTGTCCGGACGGCAGCTCCACCACGGTGTCCAACGGGCAGGACGGCGAGGACGGGCCGCAGGGGCCGGCCGGTCAGCATTGCTCGGCCGTCCGCAACGAGGACGCGGGCTTTACCGTGCTGTACTGCCAGGACGGGTCCACCTCCATCGTGAGGGACGGTTCGCCCGGGGACGCGGCCCAGCCCTGCTCGGTGCGGGACAACGGGGACGGGACCAAGACGCTGTCCTGCCCGGATGGTACCTCCGTCGTGGTGCAGGACGGTGCCCAGGGGGCCAGCTGCACCGTCAGCCGGGACGCGGACGCCGGCGTGAGCACGGTGGCGTGCACGGACGGCACCGTGGCCACCATCCGGGACGGCGCGCCCGGGACGGCGGGCACCAGCTGCACCGCCACCCGGGACGCGGACGCCGGGGTGACGTGGATTGCGTGCGGGGACGGCAGCGGTGCGGTCGTGCGGGACGGCTCCCCCGGCGCGCCGGGCGTCGGCTGCACCGCCACGCGCAACGGGGACGCGGGGACGGTGACGCTCGCCTGTGGAGATGGCTCGTCCGCCACGGTCAGCGACGGCGCCCCCGGCGCAAACGGCTCCAACGGCCAGCCCGGTCTCGGCTGCACCACCTCCCGGGACGCGGATGCGGGCGTGACCGTCATCACCTGCGAGGACGGCACCTCCGCCACCGTGCGAGACGGTGCCCCGGGGCCCGCCGGAGACGCAGGGACGGTGACCGTGGAGCCCGAGCCGGCCGGGCCGAACTGCGCGTCCGGCGGCGTCCGGGTGAGCGGCGGGGGGGCGGCGCAGTACGTCTGCAATGGGGTGGGCAGCCAGGTGCTGGGCGTGGACGCCGGGCCGGACCGGGTGGTCTCCGAGGGGACGACGGTGACGCTTGCGGGCAGCACCGCCGCCCAGGTGCTCGGGGTGCGGTGGCAGCAGCTGCTGGGCCCTTCCGTGGCGCTCAGCGACGTGCACGCCCCTGCGGCGACGTTCACCGCGCCGCAGTACGTGGACGCCGCGCGCCGGCACGTGGTGCTGCAGTTGCTCGCCACGGATGGGCAGGTGCTGGAGAGCGACCTCGTCGTCTTCACCTTGAACCGGCCTCCCTCCGCGCCCGGGATTGCGGTCACGCCGGCGTCGCCCGGGGACGGGGATGATCTCGTCTGCGCCGTCACCTCGGCGGCGGTGGACCCGGAAGGGGACCCGGTGGGGTACGCCTTCACCTGGACGCGAAATGGGCAGCCCTTCAGCGGGGAGACCTCCGCGGCCACCACGTCCACCATCAGCGGTGCGCTGACGTCACCGGGAGACTTGTTCGAGTGCCAGGTCACCGCGTCGGATGGACACGTGGTTGCCCTCTCGTCCACCGCAACGGCCCAGGTGAAGGCAGAGGGGATGCCCTGTGCGTGGACCGAGGTGGTGGCCCACGACATGTCCAGCATGCCCGCGGGGTCCACGAAGAAGAACGGTGCGTTGAACGGTCAGGGGCCTGCGTCCGTGGGAGGCCGCACCGCGTGGCTCCAGACGTCAGACTGGAACATGTTGTTCCTCCCCGCGGCCTACGACGCCACCTTCCAGGGAGCGGCCATCGAGGCGGACGTCTACATCCCGGCGGCGCAGCAGGTACGTGGGGCGGGCGTCTCGTTGATGGTCAACCCGGTGCTGGATGCCTACTCAGCCTTCCAGAACGACATCGTCCACGGGCTCGAGAGCGGCATCTCGTGTGACTCCGCCACCGCCATGCTCCGCTTCGGTGTGGACCAGCGAGCCTCCACGTCCAACCGCTCCATCTGCTGCTCCACAGGTTCGCCCTCCCGCGAACTGTTCCCGGGAGGGGCCACCTCTGCCATCCCTTGCGCCAGCGTGGTGGACCGCTGGGTGAGGCTGCGGCTCGAGGCCTCACCGCTGCTGGGCCGCGGGCGGCTGCTGCTGGACGGGGTCGAGTTGGGCACCTTCACCACCGACTTCGACGCAACGGGGACGCGGCCCAAGCTGGGCTCGGGGGCGCCCGGGTACGTGGCAGCCAACGTCGCCTTCTCCGATGTCCGCATCTACCGCGGCACCTGCACCCCGTGACGCAGCGGCTGTAATTCCTCGCCCCTCCCGGCCACCTCCTGCCCGCCCCCGCACCAGCCGGGGAGGCACCCCGGTTGCAGCGCGCCAGTCCTGGCAGCTGGGCGGCGGCGGGGAGGGGACATGGGGCGGGCAGGGTGGGCGTTGGGCGTGGCGCTCGTGGTGGCGTGCGGGTGTGACCGGCGGTGGGTGTGGAGCGCGGGAGGCGAGTGGTCCCTGGGGCCCGCGGAGGTGGACTTCGGGGCGGTGCAGGTGGGGGGAACGGCCCACCGCTCGCTCCAGCTCACCAACGACGGCCGCACGCCACTGACGGTCCTCTCGGTGGGCGGCGCAGCGGGGCCGTTTGCGCTCTCGGGCGTCGCGCCCGGGGACGTGCTCCCTCCCGCGAGCAGCCGCCCGGTGACGCTCACCTTCGCCCCGGGGGCAGAGGTGGCCGAGGAGGCGGAGCTCCTCGTGGAGGTGGACAGCCCGGGGACCCGGGCGGTGCGGGCGCGCGGCGTGGGGGGGCAGGCGCGGCTGGAGGCGAGCCCGCTGTTCGTGGATTTCGGCTCGGTGGAGCTGCCCGGCCGAGCCTCGCAGCAGGTGGTCCTGAGGAACGCGGGAAACGTGGCGGCGGAGCCTTTGCTCGCGCTCGGCGGGGATGCACCGGACGCCTTCTCGGTGACCTCCGCACCGGGCGTCCTGCTGCCTGGCGAGGAGCGGCCGGTGGGGCTGCTGTTCCACCCGCTGCAGCTGGGGCTGGCCCGTGCAGGGCTGGAGGTGCGCGCGTGCGCTGCGTGCCCGCCGCTCGAGGTGGGGCTCCAGGGGATGGGCTCGGCGGGCATCGTCTCCGTGGCCCCCCAGCGGCTGGACTTCGGGCGCGTGCCGGTGGGCAACACCGCCGTACTCAAGCTGTCCGTCAGCCACAACGGCACCACCCCGCTGACGTTCCTGCCGCCTGTCATCCAGGGGACGGCGGCGGCGCCCTTCACGGTGCTGTCCGCGCCTGCGCTGCCCGGCGACCAGCTGCTTCCCGGGATGGTGGTGGAGGTGGTGGTGCAGTTCGCACCCGCTGCGGCCGGCAAGGTGGCGGGGGCCTGGCTGCGGCTGCCGCTCAAGGCCTCCAACACCGACGGCCGCGTGGACGTGCCGCTGTCCGGCGAGGGGGGCGGCGGGTGCGTGCTGGTCCTCCCGCGCGAGCTGGACTTCGGCACCGTCCCGCAGGGGATGACGGTGACGCAGCGGGTGGATGTCCTCAACCGCTGCGCAGCGGAGGTGGCGCTCACGGACCTGCAGGTGCTCGGGGCCACCGGGGGCTACTTCTCGCTCGTGCAGGGGGCGTCGTCTGCCACCGTCCCCGTGGGCGGCGTCCGCTCGCTGCGCGTCGCGTTCACCCCCAGGCAGGGGGAAACGGCCGCCTCGGCCACGTTGGCGCTCAAGGCGTGGGAGGGAAGCGCGCCGTACGGCCTGGCGGTGCCGCTGCGCGCCCAGAGCCGCGTCTTCGCCCCCTGCGCCGCGTCCCTCACCCCGCAGGCGCTGGACTTTGGCGGCGTGCAGGTGGGGACCTCCACGTCGCTGGGGGTGGCGGTCACCAACACGGGCGCGGACGACTGCGTCGTGTCCGGGCTCTCGTTGGTGGCGGGGTCCGACTCCGCGTTCCAGGTGACGCCGGCAGACGCGGTGACGCTGCGCCCGGGCGAGTCCCGCCAGCTGCAGGTTGCCTTCGCCCCGGCCTCGCCGCAGGACCAATCGGGGCTGGCGGAGCTGTTCGTGAACGATCCTGCAGGCGGGCTGCGGCAGGTGCCGCTCTCCGGCACCGGCGTCCTGGGCTGCCTCACGCTGGCCCCTCCGCTGTTGGACTTCGGCGCGCGGATGCTCTCGTGCGGCGGCCGCTCGCTGGCGCTCACCGCCCGCAACACCTGCTCCGGCACGGCGCTGCTGCAGCAGGCGTTGCTCGCGCCGGGAGGCTCGCCCGAGTTCGCGCTGGGGGCCGGCCCCGCGCTGCCGCTCGTGCTCCAGGCGGGACAGGCCGTCACCTTCCCGGTGAGCTACCAGCCCACGAACGCCGGCGCGGACGGCGCGGCGTTCCAACTGCACACTGGCAGCGGTCCACCACTCACCGCCGGCGTTCGGGGCGAAGCGGTGCTGGAGACGGAGGCCTCGGAGCTGTTCGTGCAGGAGGCGCGCGCGCGGG
>VGRA01000179.1 GCA_016875515.1 Deltaproteobacteria bacterium
CACCGCCTTCCCCTGGGCATCCGTGGGCTGGGTCGGGCTCGTGGCCACCGCACCGCCCGTTGCCGTCAGCGTCACGTCGAGCCCCGGCACCGGGTTGCCCAGCCCGTCCCGCACCGTCACCTCCGCGGTGCGGGCGCCCGTCCCGGGAAGGCCGGAGGGCGGCGTCACCCCCAGCGAGGACTGGGTGGCAGACGGGGCGCCCGGCAGGAACTGCACCGTCATCCCCGCGGACGCCGCCCCGAAGGTGGCCGTCACCTGCTTGGCCTCCGCGCGGGTGGACGAGAGCGGGGTGGACCAGGTTCCGCCCGCAGCGGTGCTGCCGGACGTGGCCCCCAGGGCGTTGGCGCTCCCGGAGACGGACAGCGACACCGCCTGGCCCGTCACCGGGTTTCCCCACGCATCGCGGACCGCCACCGTCACCTGGGTGGACTGCCCGGCCACCGGCGCGGCGGGCGAGGCCGTCACGGACGAGGCGGCGGACGAAGGGGCTGCCGGTCCCACCGTGAGCGCGGCGCCCAGCGTCAAACCGTCCACCGCGGCGGACAGTTGCTTGGACTCCGCGCGGGTGGAGGTGAAGGTCGTCGAGAAGACGCCCGCCGCGTCCGAGCTTCCCGAGGCCTGTCCGAAGGCGTTGTCGCTGCCCAGCGAAGAGAGGGTGACGGTGCGCCCCGCCACCGGGTTGCCGAACGCGTCCCGCAGCGTGGCCGTCACCGCGGCGGACTCACCCGCCGCCAGCGCGGACGGGTTCACCGCGAGCGACGAGGTGGCATCCAGCACCGGGCCCGGCGTGAAGATCACCCCGGCAGACGTCTGCAACCCACCAAAGGTAGCGGTCACCGTCTTGGACTCGGCCCGGGTGGACGTCAGGGCGGAGGTGTACTGGCCGGCCGCATTGGTGGTGCCGGACGGCGCGCTGAACACGTTGCTGCTTCCCGTGGCAGCCAGGCTCACCGGGACACCGGACACCGGGTTTCCGTACGCGTCCTTCACCCCCACCGTCACCACCGTTCCACCCGAGCCGCTGCTGACTGGCACGGACCCGGACCCCAGCGACAGCGAGGAGGTGTCCTGCGCGGGGGGCCCCAAGGTGAAGGTGACGGCCGCACCGAGCGACAGAGACGTCCCCTCCAGGGTGCTGACCTCGGCGGACAGGCTCTTCGCCTCCGCGCGCGTGGAACTGAGCGCAGCGGTGAAGACGCCCTGCCCGTTGGTGGTCCCGCTTGCCGGAGTCAGGGTGTTGCCCGTGCCGCTGCAGGAGAGGGCCACTGCCGCGCCCGCCACCGGGTTTCCGTCCGCGTCCCTCACCGTCACGGTGAGCCCGGTGCTGCCCCCGGCAGCCACGGCCGCGGCAGCGTGGGTGAACGAGGAGGTGGCGGCGGCGGGCGCGCCGGCGCGGACCTCCACCGGGACGCTCTTCGTGACCCCGCCCACGGTGGCACTGACTTGCTTCACCTCCGCGCGGGTGGACTGCAGCATCAGCGTGAAGGTGCCATCCCCGCCCGTCGTCCCCCCGAGCGCGCTGGTGGTGTTCTGCGTGCCGGAGACGGCCAGGGACACGCCCTGTCCGGGGACCGGGTTTCCATGGACGTCCCGGGCCCTCAGCGTGAGCGTGGCCTGCTCGCGCGCCCGCACCGAGGCCGGGGACGCCTCCAGCGTGGTGGTGGTGGCGTCGGGCGCCAGCGGCGTCACCGTGACCGTTCCCCCCACGCGGGTGCCCCCCGCCACCTGGGCGTCCAGCGCCCTGATGCCCGCGACGGTGGAGACGAAGCCCGTGCTGAGGGTACCGGCCCCGCTGGTGACCTGTCCCGTCGCATCGCCGAACTGGTCCCCCGTCACCCCTCCCCCGAAGGTCGCGCCCAGTCCGGGGACGGGGTTGTCATAGGCGTCCAGCACCGTCAGCACGAGGGTGGTGGGCTCCCCGGCATCCACGCTCGCCGGCTGGGCCACGAGCGACGAGCGGGAAGCGGCCGGAGCGCCTGGGGAGAAGGCCACGGGGAGCGTGAGCGAGAAGTCACCCGCGCTGAAGGTCACCTGCTTGGGCTCGGCGCGCGTGGAGCTGAGCGTGGTGCGGGCGGTCCCGGTCTCGTCGGCGGTGACGGTGGGGGCCCCGAGCGTGTTGGCGGTGCCGGTGGCGGTGACCGCCAGCTCGAGCCCCGGCACCGGGTTGTCCCAGCCGTCCCGGATGACCAACTCCAGCGTCGCAGCCGACCCGACCAGGGGAGCACCCGGCTTGGCGTTGACCGTGGACTTGTCTCGGTCCGGCGCGCCGGGACCGAACACGAGGTCCAGCTCCGCCAGCGCCGTTCCCGCGGTGACCACGATGCGCTTGGACTCCGCGCGCGTGCTGCCCAGCGTCCCCACGAAGGTGCCGGCCTCGTCCGTTCGCCCCCCGGCCGCATCCAGCGTGTTGTCCAGTCCAGACACCTCCAGCGCCACGGTCACGTCCGGCAGCGGCGTGCCCGCGCCGTCCCGGACGGTGCACGTGAGGGCCACCGGGGTGCCCACCCGCGCATCCGGGGGCGAGGCCGAGACGGTCACGGTGCAGCCGGCAGAGGCGTCACACGGCGTACCGGCGTCCTCGCCGGGGCTCGAGCCCCCGTCCTCCGTTGCCCCGCCTGCGTCCGGCCGGTTGACGCGCCGGCCCTCGCGGCATTTCTGCCCGGAGCAGTACTGGCTCCTGGGACAGTCCCGGTCCTCACGGCAGGATGCCCCCTCCAGGGTTGGACGGCAGGACGTCAGCCCAAGCCAGGCCAGGACGAGCAGGGGCCAAGCGGCGTGAACGGCTGGACGCATTGAGGGCTTGATTAGTCCGCACGACGGGCGGGCTCAAGCTGCGCTCGCACGGGTCCCGTTTCCGAAGTACCGTCTCCCGGCCCCGAATGGCGAACTCCGCGCTCACCCCCGTCCAGTTCTGGCGTCTCGTCGAGGAGGGTGCCGCCGTGGAGGGCCCCCCCTGGCTCGAGTCGCTCGGCGAGGCGGCACGGGCGGACGCGCGGTTCGACCTGGCCACCGCGCGCGCGGCCCTCGCAGGGCCGCCTCCGCCCTCCGCGGAGTGGGAGCACGTCCGGGAGCTGCTGGCACTCCGGACCACGCTGCGCGAGGGGCGCGGGGACACGCTCCCCTCCCTGCTGGCCCGCTGCGAGCAGCTGCTCGGACTGCCGCTGGACCGCGCCACCCGGTGCCGCGTGCTGCACACCAACGGCGTGCTGCAGGTGAGGATGGACCTCCACGCCCAGGCGGAGGTGACGCTCTGCAGCGCGCTGGAGCTGGCGGAGGACGACGCGCGGGTACGGCTGTGGATTTTGGACTCGCTCGGCCAGTGTTACCAGGGGCAGGCCTCCTGGACGGAGGCCCGCCGCCTGCTGCGCGAGGTGATGCGCCAGAAACACAAGGCGGGAGACCGGGTGGGCATGGCCATCTCCGCCGGGAACCTGGCCCTGCTGGAGTTGGGATTGGGCGCAGCCCAGGCGGCGGACGAGGCGGTGGGGCGCGCGCTGGCCGAGGTGGCCGGGCACGTGCCGGCCATGACCCGGATGCGGCTCGAGACGCTGAGGGTGCAGGCCCGGCTGGGTACGCCCGAGGCCGGGCCCGCGGCGCGGACGCTCGAGACCACGTTGGACGCGTTGGGCGCGGGGACGCACCACCTGAAGGCCTACGCGGCGCTGGCCCTGGCCCGCGCCCTGCCGGCGGAGGCCACCCGCTGGCTGGACATTGCCGAGCAGAACTTCACGAGCGCCGCAGACCTCGCGCACCTGCAGTACTGGCGGCTGCAGCTCTGCACGCCGCCCGGCGAGTCCTGCGACGAACAGGTGAAGACCCTCCAGGCGCTCTGCGCCGCAGCGCCTCCGGACTCGGAAGCGGCGCTGATGGCCCACCTGGCGCTGGCAGGCGCACCGCTGCCGCGCACCCAGGTCCAACACCACCTGGCGTCCGCCTACCGCTGCGCGCTGCGCGGTAACCACCCGCTGTGGATGGAGCGGGTGGACACCGCCTGCGAGCGGCTGGACCCGGAGGGTTTCCGGTGGCGGCTGCTGGAGCGGTACACCGGGCGGGGCGACGCGGAGTTGCTGCGGACGACGAAGGAGGACGCCACCTTCATCTTCGCGGACCTGGTGGGCTTCACCGCCCGCTCGCAGAGCCTTTCCCCCGAGGAGACGATGGAGACGGTCCGCTCGCTCTTCGAGCTGACCGTGCCGCTGCTGGTGCGCTACCGGGCGCGCCCGCTGCAGTACCTCGGGGATGGCTTGCTGGCCATCTGCCAGGGGGATGGACACGCTGCGCGCGGGCTGGCCTTCTCCCGGATGTTGGTGGCGCGCTCGCTGCGGGCCTCGGCTGTGCGGAAGGCGCTGGGCGAGGACTGGGGGCTGATGTTGCGGGCGGGCGTGGCGTCTGGCACCGCGGTGCTCGGCATCATCGGCAGCCACCACAAGCTGGACTTCCAGGCCATTGGCCGGAGCGTGAACCTGTCCGCGCGGCTGCAGGGGCAGGCAGAGCCCGGTGAGGTGGTGGCGTCGCGGCGCTGCGCCGAGGCGGCGGGGGTGTCCGTCTCGGGCCTGGCGTGGGAGTACGCCGCGCTCAAGGGGTTTCCGGAGCCCGAGCCGTTCGTCCGCTTCTCCATCTCACCGTCGGAGCGGCCCGGAGAGGCCAGGTAGACAGGCGTCGCACCGCTCGGGCAACGTAGGCCCATGCACGCACGCACCTGCTGGATGGCCTTTCTCCTGGCGTTGGGCGCATGGGGAGGCACTGGCTGCACGCAGGCCAGCAAGGCCGACGTGGGCTGCACGGTGACCCGGGACGAAGACGCCGGCACCGCCACCATCCGCTGCCCGGACGGAACGGCCACGGTGCTGCGGGACGGTGCACCCGGGACCTCCGGCGAGCGAGGCGCACCCGGCGCGGACGGGAAGGACGGCGAGGCGGGAGCGCCTGGCGCGCAGGGGCCTGCGGGGGCGGACGGTCATTCTGCCAGCAACTGCACGGTGGTGCGGGACGCAGATGCGGGCGTGACACACATCACCTGCCCGGACGGGACGTCGGCGACGGTGGTGGATGGCAAGGACGGGATGTCCTGCACCGCTGTGGACAACGGCAACGGCAGCAAGACCATCCACTGTCCGGACGGCACCGTGGTGACGGTGGTGGATGGGAAAGATGGCGCGCCTGGGCCAGCCGGGCAGCCGGGACAGGATGGGACGTCGTGCACCGTCACGCACGACGGGGGCGTGAGCTTCATTGCCTGCGAGGACGGCACCTCCGCGGTGGTGCCGGGCAGCAACGCAGGAACGTCGGCTGACGGCGGCGCGACGGTGGCACTCGAGCCCCCGGGGCCCAACTGCGTGCACGGCGGCGTGGCCGTCACGTCGGGCACCACGACGCAGTACGTGTGCAACGTCTCGCCCGCCTCCGTGCTTGCCGTGGTGACGGCACCCGCCGCCTCCCTCTCCTACCGGGACGTGGTGCTGGGCGGGACTGTCGGGCTGACAGGCAGCGACGTCGTGCTGGGCCGCGGCGTCTGCTTCGCCTCCTCACCGGGCGTCACCCTCTCCAGCACCTGCGTTGCCGTCTCCGGCGCCACCGGGGACTTCTCCCTCTCCGTCTCGGGCCTTGTTCCCGGCACCCCCTACTACGCCCGCGCCTTCGCCACCTCAGCCTCCGGCACTGCCCTGGGCAACGAGGTGTCCTTCCAGACGTTGCAGCTGGCCGTACCTTCGGTGACGACGGACGCCCCCCTCAACGCCTCGCGCACCTCCGTCCGCCTCGGGGGCGATGTCTTCGAGTGGGGCGGCAGCGCGGTGCTGGCGCGCGGCGTCTGCTGGAGCACCTCCGCCTCACCCACCCTCGCAGACAGCAAGGTGCTGGCCGGCGCAGACGTCGGCACCTTCACCGCGGACGCGACGGGGTTGACGCCGGGCACCACCTACTTCGCCCGCGCCTTCGCCACCAACGCGCAAGGCACCGGCTACGGGCAGGAAGTCTCCTTCAGCACGAGCGCCCTGCCCTTGGCGATTCTGACGACTTCGCCTCCCACCGCCGTCTCGTACCGCACCGCCTCCGCCTCCGGG